>NZ_ASSJ01000076.1 GCF_000473895.1 Rubidibacter lacunae KORDI 51-2
AAATCAGGCTTTCGCCATCTAGCCCCAGATTTTCGCCCCTAGATCTCGGCTCAAGTGCAAGGGTTTTGAGGCTCTAGCAACCATAACCTTGCACTTCTCAGACGCAAAAAACGCTGGAACCTTCTCGCTGAAACAATTCCAGCCTTTTTCAGCAAGCCCGATGTAGCGGGTCATAAGCATCTGCGACTCAGGTGGATGCAGCTCCCAGGGCAGCTCCAGCGCAAGCGAAGCCGGCACCAACGTTAAAACAAAGCTCCCCAGGTTGCGATCTGAGGAGCTTTGCCGTTCGTAAAGGGAGTGTATATCCGGTCGAATTTTACCGGGAGCGGCGGATGCGATCTTTCCAGCTGATGAAGGAAAGGGCAATTGTCGCCGGGATGACCACAATGAGCGTACCAGCCAGCAGGCTGTAAAGGAAGTTAGCCAGAGACGGAGTCATGGGAGCTACAAACCTCGTTAAATGTAAAGTTCCGTTCGCGTTTATTAATTGATTTTAGAGGCTCTCCTGCCAAAAGTCAGGGTGTGTGTCGGAGAAGCTGCCGGCCGCGCGGCGGGCGCTAAAATCGATTCCGAGTACAAACGCTTACCGTCACTACATTCCGTCCGATGGCATCCACCGGTATCTTGCTTCTGAGCCTCAACCTCCTGTTCGGGTTGCTGGCGATCGCCTTTATCTTTCGCATCGTCCTGACCTGGTACCCTCAGGCTGACTTGCGTCGCTTCCCGTTTGTGTTGGTGGCACTGCCGACCGAACCGCTGCTGATTCCCGTTCGTAAAGTCATCCCGCCCCTCGGCGGTGTCGATATCTCCCCCGTTATCTGGGTAGGCATCTGTACGCTGTTGCGCGAACTGCTGTTAGGTCAGCAAGGTTTGCTGACGATGGCGTTGCACTAGTGACGCGCCAGTCCAAACTCTTCGGGTCGCGATCGCCGCAGAATGCTTCAAAGCTTCGACTTGGAAGGTGCCAACCGTAACTTTTCAGCTCGATATAGAATCCGCCAAAACACTACTGAAAAATAATCGGCGAAACATCTCGGTGTCGAATAACTCTGCCTTATGGCACTGACTTCAGGAAGCTCGAATCCACGAGAACTAATCCAGGTTGGGATTTTAGGCGCGTGAGCAGCGGTCCTCCTGTGTTGTTCGGAACATTACGGCAAGGTCCTGAGCCGATCTCCACCCTTATCCTGCTGTTGAGCTGAGGTTGCCGGAGCAAAGATGTCAAGCCCTCAACCCCTCTTGCAACTGGGTTTTGGCTTCAGTCACTGCCATTCATCTCGGTGTCCGATATTGAGGAAGCTGGATGTGATGAACGCCCTCCAAATTCGGCATGAAAGTGATTATGCAGATTTGATACGGCAGAGCTTCAAGCAGCTGACTCTCAGATCCAACCAATGTAGGGATGCCGAAGTTCAGCTTCAATACCATAGGTCGTCACCATAGGTCGTCCAACTTCTCAGGCAAAGCAAGTGACCCGTCCTTGATACGAACTTGCTACTCGAACGGATTGTCGTTGAAGATGCGGCCGACAGCGAACACCCGCCCAACGGGGTCGAGCACGGATGCCACAGAATCCGAGATTAAAGCAAAAATGCTGCGACTCACAACAATCGTGTCGTTGTTTTGCAGACGCGGATTCTCCTCGTCGTCAATCGGCGCGTCGAAATCTACGCTGTACTTCTTGCGCGTGACCGTCCCGTCGGGATTAAGACGCACTAGTTTCACAGAACCGCGGCGTGCCCGATTCGAGAACCCTCCTGTTGATATCAAGGCGTGACTCAAGGGGGTATTTGCAGGAATTTGGACCGTTCCTCTGCCCCGTCCCTCCCCAACGATATTCACGGAGATCGTTTCAGGTGCAAAGCTGGCCGTAGCGAGCGCTTCAGCTTCATCGATCTTCTGATTCTCAGCGCGCGGAACGACGATCGCGTCGCCGGCCTGTAGGATGATGTCTTGGCGGAGATCGCCCTCTGAGATGAGTTTCCAAAGATCGACCGGAATCACCTGCTCTTCGCCGGTACTCGTGAGTCGCCGGACCTCAACGTTGCGAACGTCGGCAAAGTTCGTAATCCCCCCTGCCTCACCAATCGCTACTGTTACGGTTACCGGGTTGGTCGGACTGCCGCCAGGCAGAGAAAAGGGACCGCGACGAAAGACTTCTCCCACCAGCGAGACTTCGATTGGTTGTTGCTCAATTGGGGTAAAACTCGCAGCAGATAAACGGCGCTGGCGAGCGAGGTTCAATGAGTCGAGGTCCGGAATAAAGATGCGATCGCCATCGCGCAACGATACATCTTGAGCGAGTTCGCTTTCTTGGAGTAACTTCCAGAGATCGACGAGGATGATACGCTCTTGCCCTTGAAAGAAACGCCGGATTTGGATCGCGCCGACATCTGCTGCCTGCGTCAGTCCGCCGGCTTGCTTGATGACGTCGCTGAGCTTAGGGAACTGTCCTTCATTTAAGGGGGAAACCGTATACGTGCCGGGACGAACGATCTCGCCCCCGAGGGCAATTCTAAGCGGCCGCGGAGTTGCCACACTGACGGTAACGATCGGCTGCTGGAGGACGGGTGTAAACCGTTCGATAATGAATTCTGTTGCCTCGGGGACCGTCAAATTCTCTACGTCAAATGACCCGATAATCGGCACGCTAAGCGTCCCATCCACTGATACCAGATAGGTTCCACTGTATTCGGGCACATTAAAGATCTCAACCCGTAACAGGTCTCCCGGACCGAGCGTATACGGCGACTCGATACGCTCGAATTCGGTTGCACTGGTCACCGGAAGTTCGAAGAAGTCACGCGGCTGCGTATTTTCATTTACTCCTTGGTCCGGAGAGGCAGGAAACGCTAGTGGCGATAGGCTCTGAGCGTGGGTGGTACTCGCGCTCGTCCACCACGCGACCAACATCAACCCCGATGCAGCTATCACTCGTCGTCCGTTCATCGCAGTACTGTCCTTGCTGGTGTCCGTTCTCTTGCGTCCTCGGGTATAAGAACCACTCGGACTACCTCAACTGCGAGCCAAGTCTAGCAGATCCAAGAAATCGCTCCCAACAAAAATACTAGATTCGCTTCTAGCGCCTGCTTGGCATAACGATGACGGCGCTTCAGACGCAACTTCCGATCGGGTGGATAGAATTTAGCGATCGGAGAGAGTCCGGCCGAAATCTTCGTGCTCTGCTATCCGGTGGATGACAGATTTGAGTGCTTCAAACCATCAGTCCAGTCTCTGCAATGAGTGCGAGATAGTGGCGTGCAGAACTTCCTTGGTTTTAGTCCATTTTGCTGGGAAATTTCGCGAGAAATTCGGGCTGTCTCAAAAAAGAAGCTGCCGAAAAAACCGTCAGTTAATTTTCGAATCGGGACCGAACTGAAGCGTATCGGAACCCGAAAATATTTAACTTATTCGATCAATGGCATTATAAAGATTCAAGCATCCCGAATCGTCCTGCCATGGTAAGCGGGCTAGTCACCAGAACAGGCGCTGCAATAGGTCGGGCGCGTAAAGCGGAGCAGCAGCAGTAAACCGAAGAGGTGGATAGACCAATGCGCGATCGCAAAGCCCCAGATCAGACCGGGCAAAGTTAAGCTAACTGCTAACGCGCGGTAGATGTCATTAGCCGTGCGTTGGTACCAAAGAGTGCTGCCAAACGCAAGGATGAGCAGAACAATCGGCATCAGCGGGAGCATAAGATCGGACCCCCTACGGTCGATGCAAAACGTTTTTACTAAGGTGGCTTATTATTGCCCCGATACCCTAATCTTAACGACTGAGCCCATCGGTGGCCGCGATCGCCGATACCGCAACTACTTCGAAGGTTTGCTCCAACGGGCGATCGCGGCAACGAGTTCCTGGGGTCGGAACGGTTTACCGAAATAGTCTGTCGCACCGAGACGTCGGGCTGTCTCGCGATGGCGGGGATTGTCGCGTGAGGTCAGCATCACGACGGGCAGATCTTGCCAGCGGGCGTGGGCGCGGATCGCCTGCAACAACCCAAAGCCGTCGAGTTGGGGCATTTCGATGTCAGTAATCGCCAGAGCGAATGGTTCGAGCGCCTGTTCGAGGGCACTTAAGGCTTCTTTCCCGTCCCGACAGGCAACCACGCGATACCCCGACTGCTCGAGTATGCGCTCGAGCGACCGCCGTATGGCTACTGAATCGTCGGCGATCAGGACGGTGGTAACCGATGGTGCGGGTGGGGAAGAGGGTACCCATGCGGGGGAATCGCCCGCGAGCAAATCACCGAGGTAGCTTGGGTTGAGCACTGGTACGATTTCGCCCGACCCCAGCACGGTACAACCAGACAAGTAGGGCGGGACGGGGACCGTCCCGTCGAAGGGTTTGAGGACGAGTTCGCGCTCGGCTTCCAGGGCGTCGATCGCGACGGCAATAGGCGTATCGCCAACATCAAGCACCAGTACAAACGCCGGACTGGCGTTGCTCGCGTTTGGTTCGGCGTAAGGAAGCAATTGAGCCAGCGAATTGACCGGAAGCCTGCGGTTTTCCCAGAGAATCTCGGGCAGCAGAGCCGTGTCTGGAGCAGCGCGGTCGTACGAGTTGCTGTTGGGGTTGCCGCTCAGGCTAATGGCTTTCAAAACCTGGCTTGACGGAATCGCAAAGGCGCGTTGTTGGGACCGACACAGCAACAGCGGCAGAATACTTAGAGCGACTGGCAGGGCGAGCACGAAACGCGTGCCGCGCCCGAGTTCGGTATCCACGCGCACCGAACCGCGCAGGCGTTCGACTTGTAAGCGCACGACGTCCAAACCGACTCCGCGCCCGGAAAGATCGGTGGCGGCGCGGGCAGTACTCAGTCCTGGTGCAAAGATGCAGTCGAGGATTTCGCGGCGGGACGGACGGTGGGTGGGTGGGTGCACCCCCCGCGCGATCGCTGCTTGCCAAACTTTCTCTTCGTCGATACCGCGGCCGTCGTCGGCGATCGCAATTTCTACGCGGCTACCTTGCAAGTTGGCACTCAGGCGGATAGTCGCAGTCGGGGGTTTACCGGTGGCAATGCGCTCGGCAGGTGTTTCGATGCCGTGGTCGAAGGCATTGCGGAAGAGGTGATTGAGTGGTGCCTGCAGCTGTTCCAGGACGACGCGATCGACGAGGGTATCCTCACCGCTGACCTGTAGGACGGCATCTTTTTGGTAGCGCTGGTTGAGCGAGCGGAGGGCAGTATCGAATTTCTCGACGCCAGTGCGAAACGGGATGAGACGCGCGTCGGTCAGGTCGGAGCGCATCTGGCTGAGGGCCGCGCGCAGATCTTCAAGGGATTCTTGGTAGTCGCGGTCGATCGCGTCGAGGTCGGCGCGGTTTTCCTGGACCTGCACCATAAGCTCCTGCAATTCCTGGAGCGGTTGGTGGAGGTCGCTGTAGCGATCGAGTTGCAGCGGGTCGAAGTCGTCGCGCGTTCCAGCCGTCCTCTCGCGATCGCCATTCGCGTCGGCGCGATTGACGCGCGCGTCCGTTGCCAGGAGGTCGTAGAGTGTCTGAATGCGGTCGTTAATCGGAGCAAGTTGCTCGGCACGGCGCTTGAGCGAAAGGCTGGTTTGCTGCAGTTGCTCCCCGAACAGAACAAAGCGCTCGTAGCCAACGAGTAGTTCCCCGAGCGTGTTGTTGAGGCGATCGAGTCGCGCGACCGGCATCCGTGCCTGCAACCCCGGCACGTCTGCCGGATGGGATGCAACAGACGACGGTGCTGTTGTTACAGCTGCAGATACAGTTTTGGCGACAGATTTTGCTGCCGTTCCCGGTGAAGATGCGGGCGATGCGGATTCGACCATTGCACTCAGGACCCGATCGCGTTGCTGGCGGACGTGAGCGACTGTCTTGCCGGCGATCGCAGGGAGGGCGGCCAGACGTGCCTCGGTTGCTTTGCTCAGCGGCAGTACGGCGGCACTAAGCCATTGCTGCTCGAGCGTTTCGCCGAGTAAGGCACATTCGTCGCAGAATCCCTGGAGCGCCGGGACGAGTTCGGCAACTGACAATTGCAACTGTAGGGCAGCGTCCGCGCGCTGCAGGCAGTCCTCTAGATCGACGGTCAGCGCGGTTTTGACGACGTGCGGGTAGGGTCTGGCACTACTGACATCCGCAGCCGCTAACTGGGGAGGTGGCGCGCTCGGCAATGCCCGGACGAACGCATCGAACTCCGCACAGATGGACGTCAGCGCGGGCGTTTCCAGCGGATCGTTGCTATCGGCGCGGGCAGCAGCGGCAAGCGCGACATCGATCTGAGCCACGCCGCGCTCGAGGAGGCGGTAGGCGGCATCCGGATCCGGTACGCGATCGAACGTTTCCAGCAGATCCTCGAACTTATGTGCCAGGCGACTGAGTTCGGGAAATTGTGCGATGCCCGCTCCCCCCTTGAGCGAGTGTGCCGCTTTCATCAAACTCGCGATCGCGGCTGCAGTATTTTGCCCCGTCTGTAGCTGCGCGAGACCGCCCGTTAATTCGGCTTGGTAGTCGGGCGCGTCCTCAAACAGGAAACAGTTGCGGGTTTCGCGCGCGATCGCTTCAAGACTGTTCGCATCCAGAACCATAATCTCGTCCTCCGGATTGAGCTCTCGTATCGATTACGGATGCGCCGACTGGAGCGTTGCTGCCTGCTCGTCTGGTCGGGAAGGTCCCTCCACGCGATCGCTCCCGCTCGTTCCCGCCACTGCGCCTGCTGGTGAGTCGTCGATCCGGAATCTCGATACCGACTGCTGCAGCTCGGATGCCAATGCGACCAGTTCTTGCAGGGCGACAGCCACCGTTTGCGACTCACCGGATGTTGTTTGAGCAATACCGGCAACTTGCTGCATCGCTCCAGTCACTGTTTGAGAAGTGTGTGCCTGAGAAACGGCACTGGCTGAAATCGACTGCAACAGTTCGTCCGCGGTCTGCCCGATTTCTGCGAGGCGGTGCAGACTTTGCTTGGTACTGCTGACCAACTGCGTGCCAGCAACCACCTCCTCCGTGGTCGCTTCCATAGTTTGCAGCACTTCTGCTGTCTCGGTTTGAATGCTCTCGACCACCTGTTCGATTTCTTTCGCTGAAGACGTGACTCGTTCTGCCAAGCGGCGGACTTCATCGGCAACGATGCGGAAGCCCTGACCGTGTTCGCCGGCGCGGGCGGCCTCAATCGAGGCGTTAAACGCCAGGAGGTTCGTTTTCTCGGAAATACCAGAGATAATCCCGATAATTTTTGAGATCTCTTGCGAGGACTCCGCCAAGCGCTTGGTTTTCTTAGAGGCGGCCGCCGCGATCGAGCGGATGTTATCGATGTTCTCGACGGTGCGGTCCATAGCCGCTTCGCCTGCTTGGGTAGACTCCCGAGTCTGCCGCACGATCGCCGCAGCTTCCTGTGCCGAATCTGCCACCGACTGTACCGAGCGACTCATCTCTTCGGCCGCGGTCAGCGCTGCCGTCATCGCGCGCGCTTGGGTCATAGCTTCACCCGAGAGAGACTGCACGGACCCTGCGCTTTCGGCGGCGGATTGCTGCAAGCGGTCGGTGGCAAGCTGCACGCGCGTTACCAGTTCTCGTAGGCTGTTGATAGTGGAATTAAAGGCGTCAGCAACAGAGCCCATTTCCCCTTCTTCAACGTTGGCGCGGACTGTTAAGTCGCCACGCTTCGCCGCTTCGATTTCTAGTAACAGCTGTAGGACACTCTGCTGCAAGCGCTCGCGTTCTTGGCGCTGGAAGTTAGCTTCTTGTTGCCGCAGGTTCGACTGCTCCAGCGTGGCAGCTTCCGAAGCGGTAATACTATCAGCCATCTCGTTGAATGATTCGGCCAATTCGCCGATCTCGTCACCGGACACGACCGCCGCGCGTGCGGCGCGATCGCCAGTGACAAATCGTTGGGTCGTATCGCGCAAGATCCCTACCGGGCGGGCAATCGCGCCAGCAATACCGCGCGCCAACAGCATGTCAGCCAAAATAGCTACGACCGCGACGCCGAGCAAGAAGAGTAGCGATCGCTGCAGTTCCTTGTTGAGGGCAGCGACCGACGTGCCGCGCACGAGCACGGCAACAGGCTCATTAGCATTGTTGACGATTGCCTGGGCTGCTACCGCATAGGTTCGATTGTCCAGATCGATCCAAAAATTGTCGATGAGAGAGGTCGGTGCGTCGATCGCGGACTGCAGAATAGTTGTGTCGTCAGGTATCGGAAAGTTTGCTTGCGACTCTATACTGGCTTCCTCGTTCCCGAGATCGGCTCGAAGCAGCTGCGAGGTTTCCAGTTCGAACATGTCGTCGGGCGCCACCAAATACACCGCACTATAGCCGTCTCCGAAAGACTCGTTGGTCGTAGCAGCGACTGGCAGCTTGACCACATCGCCCGAGACGAGCCCGCCAACGATCTCCGAGTTCGGCGCGCGAACTGGCGTGACCGTGTAGCGCACCAAAAAATCCGGTGCGTCGGCAGGATCGACACCTCGTTCGCGAGCGCGCAATTCAGCTAAGCGCGCGCTCGTGGCTGCAAGTTCTTCATAGGAAAGAAGCTCGGTAGTTTTGATCTGCTCGCCGGTTTTTAAGGCCTTCTCCACCAAGCCATTCGGGTTAAACTCGCTGCCGGGTGAGAGTTGGCCTGCATCGACCACAACGCGTCCGGACGTATCAACGAGTGTGGCAAACTCGATTTCGCGGCTCCAAATTTCGCTAAGCAAGATGGTTTTGACCGTCCCATCGCCGGCACTACCGCTGACAGCCGCTTCAACGATTGCCGTGTTTTCCGACTGACCGCGGAAGCCGAAGGCCATCTGGTCGATTTGGAGGTTGTAAGAAATCTCGGCAACCCCCAACTCGGAAACGCTTTGTTGAACGAGCCGATCGCGCAGGCCGAAATACAGCAACAGCGAACTAACACCGACTAGCGACAGGGATATTAGCTCGGAAACACCCAGCGTCAGCAGTTGTTTCTGACCGATAGGCAAATTGTTAAACCAACCGCGCCGCAGAGGTGCGGCTGGAGCGGGAGCGGCAGCCACTTCAGAAGCAAGCATCGCGCTAGGCTCGAGCGCTGCTGCATCAACCACCCCGTGTTCCACATCCAAGGCTTCGAGGGCTTTGCGCGCACTCGCCCCGAGCCCCCCGCCCGGATCGGCACGCGCAACCGACTGATAAATCCGTCTAGCAGCATCAAGTTCGCCAGCTTCTTCCAGGGCGTTTGCCTGTCCGATTTGGGTCACGAGCCGGTCGTAATCGAGTTCGCTGGGAGCAGACGCGGCAGCAGCTTGCCCGTTGATTTGTCCGTTAGGTTTTGGGGAATCGGAAGCGTTAGTCATCGGGATACCTGTGAGTAAACCGCAGGAGAAACGTGCTGGAGAGACGCCAAGATTGCATCGACGTCGATCGCGGCAATCAAACCGTCGGGCGTTATGCCCATACCGCTGACGAGCGGGCGCACGTCAGCTTGCAGGCGCGCGGGTGGCGGCTTAAGTTGCTCGCGGTCGAGCCCGACAACACCCCGCAGCGCGACAACCACACAGCCAAGGCGCGCGCGTCCCTGGCGATCGCCGAGGATAACCAGCGTCAACCGGTCCTGGGGTCGCGGCAATTCACTCGTCGGCGGTAAACGCAATAGCCGCCCGAGGTCGAGCACCCACAACAGTCGCCCGCGCTGGTTGAGAACGCCGAGCAGCGCGCTCGGTACACCCGGCAACGGACAGACTTCGCCGCGCGAGCAGCCAGTCACTTCCACAACGGACGCGATCGCGGCCGCTACGCGCACGCCAGATGCAAGTTCGAGTTGGAAATAATCGGTAGTAGGCATGGCAGTACGACAGAGTGGCAGCGGCGCTGCAGGCGGCAAGAAGTCGACGCAAGTGACGACAGTCTGAGGCTAAGGAAGCTGTTGGCGAACGACTTGGAGCAGTTCCTTGGGGGTGAAGGGTTTGGTAATATAAGCGTTCCCACCCTGACGCAGCGCCCAAAAGCGATCGAAGTCCTGATCTTTGGACGAACAGAACACGACCGGGATGTCGGCAAACTGGGGCGTTTCGCGCAGATAGCGGCACAAATCTAACCCGCTCGAGCCCGGCATCACGATGTCCAAGACGACTAAGTCGGGAGCGCTCCCAGCGACCAACCCCTGCTTGGCAGCCTCTGCAGAATCAAAGGGCATGGCATTATACCCGCTTTGCTGGAGCAGCGAGACAATCAAACGCTGTTCGGCGCGACTATCTTCAACGACGAAAACGGTTTTCATGGTGCGTCTTTCCCTCCAGATGCAATCGAATGCTTCGCCAAGCTTAGCAAGCGTTGAGGGTCAAACGGCTTCGTAAGGTAGTCGCTTGCGCCGACCATGCGCGCTCGCAGGCGGTCGATTGCGCCGTCGCGACCGGTCAGCATGACGATTGGCACTGCGCTCAATAAACTCGACTGGCGCAACAGTCTACATAATTCGTAGCCGCTAATGTCGGGCATGGTGATGTCCATCAACACGAGTGCCGGCCGTTCGCGGGCAAGGATGCTGAGCGCCCGCGCGGGGTCGGTCAGCCCCAATACGCGATAACCCGCTGCTTCCAGCACGAGCCTGACTTGGCGTTGAACGGTATGGCTGTCGTCGATACAGGCAATGGTGGGGCGATTGACTGCTGATGCAGTTGCCGAGTAGGGGAGAACGTCAATCGCTCCCGAGCGAATGCAGGGTTGTAAGTCACTCGCGATCGCCAGCGGGTCGGCTCTAAGCGCGCGAGCAATGCTGTAGAGACATTGTTGCTGGCGTAGGGCGGGGAGCAGCGTCCGAATGTAGTCGTCGTCTTTAGCAGCGTAGGTGAGCAGTTCGTGGTAGAGCTGCTGTGGTTCGCGCGTATGGAAGCGTTGCAGCGGTGACTCTACATCGCCGTGAAGTTGCATCCATCTCCCAACTGATTGCCGAACCGGAGCGATCGTGTCCGGAAGAGGCAGCGCAATCAAGATTGGATCGAGTCCCAGCCTCCTCGAGATATCTATTTTGACGGGCGGTAGCGCAGCGCAGTGAATCAGCGCTTCCTGTGTCACCAGGTACAACAAGCGACGAAGCTGCTGGAGCGACAGCACCTCTGTCCGCCATAACTTACAAAGGAAATTGTAGTCGGACGGAGCCGCTGCTAGCTGTTTGAAGTCGACAGCAATCCCGAATCGCTCGAGCAGATAGGGCAGTCGCTCTTCACAACCAAAGGCTGCTGTTGCGTAATGAATTTTCCCGGCGCCAACATAAATTTTCCATGCCGAAACGCCACACTTAGGATCGCCTAAGGTCACACACCCAGACTGACGCTTGGCAACGATCTCGTGCAAAGCTTTCATTGCTGCTGTGGCTGACGAACTAAGAAGTACATTCGCGGCGGCACTTGTGACAGCTGTCATAAAGAGCTGGGTCGCGAGCGAAAAGGTCTACGTCTTCTGCATCCCATATCACCCTATCCGTAAAAAAACGTACAGAAGTGTTATCTCGCTTACGAAATGCAAATATCATTCTAATCGTAAAGACGCATAGTGCAAATATTGACTTTAGCCGAATATAAACCACTTTGCTGCATCAACCACAACCAGCTTTAGAGAGTACCCGTAAATATACTGGACTTTGACAAACGATAACGTCACTGCAGTCGGCTCAGTAAGGTCATCAGTACCATTTAATAACGCTGGCTGAAGTTGACGCTGTTTACTTCGCTCAACGGCACCGCGATGGATGACTCTTCATCACCGGGGAGCTCTTACGAAACAGCATATTTGTCTTAGCTGTCCGACCTCGGGATTTTGCTCGCCGTTGCCCCAACTATGTCGGCGGCGCGGGCACCCGCGCAAGTCACCTGCAGATTATTTGCACACTCACGTCTCCTGGACTTAAGCAGACCGTAGCCAAGGCACCGGAAAATACTAAGCAAGTGCCGCCCCGCTCACAACTGACCTTGTGCCACACAGCTCAATCGCCTCAGTTTACCTTTCGACCCACCTCCGGCGTCTGGAACGCCGTAGTCAGCAGTGGGGGGGTGCTCGAGAAACCGGAAGGGCGCTCTTGCCCGAATCGTTGACAGTACAGCTGGTAGTCCTGGTGCGCCCGAGAAAGGTCAGCCCGCGGTCCCGGCAAGCATCAGCCCCATCGGGGCTCAGAACGGGTTGCTCGTGTCGTCGCGAACGCAAAAGCGCACCACATCGAAGGGTAGTTGCCGAACCGGCTTGGACTGGGTGCCTCGCAACCGGACCGGGGGCGTTTTGGGGCTGACATGGCTATGCGTTCATCCTAGAGTCCATTTCTTTTCTCTCACCATCGAGCTGTTTTTGTCCAGAGCCTAGTAACAGTGAAGATACTGAAAATGAATCCCCAACGGGTTCGCCAACACGAAGACCGGAAAGAATCCGGTCCCTTTGCCAGGATACTGATGAGTCAGACAGCTCTTGAGGCAGTGCTCATCTCTGCCGACGAAAAGCAGTGAAGTTAGGTCCAACTTCTCCAGATCGTCTCCACAACATATCAGTTATGCTCCACGAAGCAAGACAGGAATTTGCTCGAGCTCGCTTGGGTGGAAGCGATGCAGCGGACTGCAGTTCGGCGCTTCAGGTTGCTCTGGAATTCCTCTTAGAAAGACGGCTTGGAACAGTAGCGACTCTTCGTGCCTCTGACCCGTGACCTGTTTGTAGACTTTCGCAGCTAGGAATGATCCCAGTCTGGTCTGATCCCTTTGCGTTTGTTGAGTAATCGATCGATCTCCATTGCTGCCACACAACCATCTCCTGCTGCTACCACTGCCTGCTTAAACGGCGTATTTCGGATTTCGCCAATTGCCCATACTCCCTCTACGTTAGTCATCATCGTATCATCTACCTTTACACCTCCACCCTCATTAAGTGCTACTTGTCCGCCAATGAAGTCTGTGATCGGTCTCGAGCCAATTTGGTATACGAACACCCCCTTCACCGGCAAGAAAACTGGGTCCGCTTCTCCCCTGGTTTTAATCGAAACACCTGTAACCCCTGCCTCATTGCCTTCAACTGAAAGCAGGCGAGTGAAGTTCCAATGCTTCAAATTAGGCTGATTCAGTAGTGACCGAACATGGACGTCTTTCTGCTGCGGGTCCTTGTTCGTCAACCAGTGAACGGTGGATGCAAACTTCGTTAAAAACTGTGCTTCCTCAACTGCCTCTAAGTTAAGTCCGGAAACGACAACCTCTTTCTGGCGGTAAGAAGCACCATCGCGTCTTGCGCAGTAGCTTACGCCCCGTCCTAAAAACTCTAATTCACCCCGAATTGAAGCTTTGCGACCCATAGCACCCGTGGCTAGAACCAGCGCTCGTCCAACAAATACGCCTTCGGGAGTGTAAACTTTTTTCAATCCTCCTTTTGCCTCAATGCCGAATACTTGGGCTCGACGATAGGAGGCTCCAAAGGAGATAGCCTGCTCTCGCATTATATCGAGTAATTCATTTCCGCTGGTATGACCTACCACTCCTGGATAATTGGCAATCTTATTGGTGATGGCTAACGCTCCCACTGCTGGGTTCTTGTCAAGGACGACTGTCTTTAAATCAGCACGCGATGTATATATCGCACAACTGCACCCTGCTGGACCCCCGCCAACGATAACCACATCAAACCCATAAACTTCCAAAACCCTTGACCCTCAAAATGTTCTTCCTAGAGCTTGAGTATACATGAGTACCCTAGCTTCTTACTGGCGGACTTTTGGCGATAAAAATCGACGTGCATCGATCTACTAATGCAGAAGACGCTAGAAAGCTCGTGTAAGTGAGTGTTGCAGGCAGTGGAGTCGTTCGCACGGATCGTCAAAAAAATTGCGATCTCGGCAACACAACTTCAATCGACCAAGAAGTGGGTGTTAAGTAAAGTGGTTCCTGCTGCTGAGGCAAACTGTAAAGTAACTTAAATAGCTGTTGTTCGGCCGCCCAGAATGTGTTGCTCTAGGGTAAGATGCGCGGTTAGATACTTATGTTCAAGCAATGGTTTGTTGCAGGTTTCCCGTGCGCGGAGTTCTGTAAAGCCAAGTCCTTCCACCTTCCTCCCTAGCAATACTCGAAGCAAGGTTGGCTCCGAACGCGATCGCTCGTACCCGTGCGCCAATGTTTAACAGTGCTGAGTCACTTAACTGGCTGAATGTCAGAGAGAAGCGAATCGTAGAGCTGCTGCTTCAACGAGCAAGCGCGCCCAGACGCTCTTGCAAATCTTCCTTCACAGCCTCCCAGCTTAGTCTTTGCAATAGCGACTTCCTGGTTGTGAGCGAATTGCACTTTCTGGCTGGCGGCGTGGATAACGCTGGCGATAATGCCGTCAGCAAAAGCTGGATGCAAGGGCTTAAGCCTTAGGCATCAGCTTGATAGTAGTGTGCCGAAAGTAAGAGGGTTTTGTGGTGCAGCTCCGGGGATAGGTAGTGCCAAGAACCTTGCTGCAATGGGGAAACAGCGTCGGTTCATCAAGGACTACGACCGGAAAATAGCTGAGAGCGAAGCAGTGATTTACTTGACGAAGTTGCCGTTAATGCTGACTCGACTCGTGGTTTAATCCTTATTTTTACAGGCACTCTCTAAACTCATGCCAGAAATGGCTTTGGACGATCTGGAAAGAAGTCAAAGCAGGATTCTGCCTGGACATAGAAGCTAAATTTTTCTTGCAGAATAACTAGATGAATATTCGATACGGCGAGAAAAAACCGATCCTGCTTTGCGATCGATTTTTATCTTAGGCTATGTAAATTCTCGGAGTTTTCACTTCGTAGCTCAGAAAAAATACGCTTTGCAATCCGGGAGATTACGTATTTAGTTTGGAGACCGTTTATTCAGCTCTAAATCAAGCTCATGGATGCCAGTTCGCATCCGTTGTTTTTACCCTAAGATTTACTTGAGATTCGCTTGTTTCGATCGATTTCATGCAGGCTCGTAGAAGGGAAGACTACTGTGGTCATACGTATTAACCGCCGTCGGTTTCTGGGATATGGCATGGCAACTGCCGGCACCAGCATGTTGTTAAAAGCTTGTAACGCTAACAGCAACTCGCTAGAGGTGCAATCTGCCCCGAAGCCGAAACCTTCAGGCAGCGATGCTGGCATCCGCGTCGGGTTGCTGCATTCGCTCAGCGGTACGATGGCCATCAGCGAAACCGCAGTGGTCGATGCCGAGCGCTTGGCGATCGAGGAAATCAATGCAGCTGGCGGCGTGCTCGGAAAGCAGCTCGATGTGTTCGAAGAAGATGGGGGGTCGGACTGGCCGCAGTTTGCAGCTAAGGCAGCAAAGCTGATCGATGTGGATCGCGTGGCGACGGTTTTCGGTTGCTGGACGTCGGCTAGCCGCAAGGCGGTGCTGCCGGTGTTCGAGTCGCGCGATCACCTGCTCTGGTACCCGGTCCAGTATGAAGGGCAGGAATGCTCGCAGAATATTTTCTACACGGGTGCGGCACCCAACCAACAAATTGAGCCTGCTGTCGAATGGCTGTTGGAGAACAAGGGCACTCGAATGTTCCTAGTCGGCTCGGATTACGTATTTCCGCGGACGGCAAACGCGATCGTTCGCGAGCAATTGAAGGAGAAGGGCGGCGAGGTTGTGGGCGAGGAGTATTTACCGCTCGGGAGCACCAATGTCGCAGCAATCGTGACGGCAATTCAGGAGACATTTCCCCAAGGCGGCGTCATCTTCAATACCCTTAATGGCGACAGCAACGTGGCATTTTTCCGTCAGCTGCGCGAGGCGGGGCTCGGTCCCGATACCCATCCGGTCATGTCGGTCAGCATCGCTGAGGAAGAAGTCCGGCAGATCGGCGTCGAATACTCGATCGGCCATTATGCTGCCTGGAACTATTTCCAGACTGTCGATACGCCCCGAAACAGCCAGTGGGTTTCCGATTTCCAAGCGCGCTACGGCAGCGATCGCGTGACGACCGACCCGATGGAAGCAGCGTACATTATGGTGTACCTCTGGAAGCAAGCTGTGGAAAAGGCTCAAACCGCTTACGACATTGCTGCCGTTCGCCGTGCCGCGATCGGTCAGACCTTCGACGCTCCGGAAGGTCCGGTCACCATCAATGCCAACCATCACCTCAAGAAAGCTGTCCGCATTGGAAAAGTTCGCCCGGACGGTCTTTTCGAAATTGTTTATTCAGATGACCCCGTGGAGCCTAAGCCCTGGAACGATTTTGTACCGACATCAAAAGGCTTTAAGTGCGACTGGTCCGATCCGAGCCTTGGCGGTAAGTACCGCCCCGAAGATATCCCCGACAACACATGAACGCCTTGCAGCACGGGAGGGCGTCGGCAGATCATACGAAATGTTGCGGTTGCACCATCGTACCGCGATCGCCCGCAAGCATAACCGTCGTAGTAATTTCTTCGCGTCCAACCCGCTCATCGATTGCTGTTGACTGTCTCTGTGACTGTCAATAATTGGCTCTAAGTTACAGGTATGAAATTCTTTTGAACCTCCTCAGCAAAGGGAATGGGAGGTTCTAGCCGCCGAGAAGCATCAACGGTAGGATGAGGCATTCTGGCTTATCTCGAACTCGCCTTCGCTGACATGCGTCAACCGGACTTCATCATTATCGGAGCCATGAAGTGCGCCACCAGTTCGCTACACGAGCAACTGGCACGACAACCCGGCATCTTCATGACCGACCCCAAGGAACCTGACTTTTTTAGCGACGACCAGCACTACGCGCGCGGATGGGGTTGGTATTGCTCGCTCTTTGCTGCTGCCGCACCGGGCGATCTCTGCGGCGAATCCAGCACTCACTACACTAAACTCCCGACCTATCCGCAGACCGTCGGGCGCATGCACGCATCCCTGCCGGAGATCAAGCTCGTCTATATCATGCGCCATCCGATCGAACGCCTGGTTTCCCAGTACGCACATGAATGGAGCGTAGGGGCGATCGCCGCCGATACCGACATTAACGTCGCCGTTCTCAAACACCCCGAATTAGTCGCATATAGCCGCTACAGTTACCAGCTGCAACCCTATCGCGACACCTTGGGCCGCGATCGCATTCTGCCCGTCTTTTTCGAGCGTCTGCTCAGCGCCCCGCAAGACGAACTCACTCGCATCTGCCACTTCCTCGACTATCGCGGTACCCCCACATGGGCTGACCTCGACGCCCAAAATGTTTCCAAAGAGCGCTGGCGGCGCACCCCGCTCCGCCAGTTCCTCTTAGACAATCCGCTCTTAACAGAATTGCGTCGGCGTCTAGTTCCTAAAACGTGGCGCAATCGCGTGCGGCGATCGTGGACATTGAAGACTCAACCCAAGCTCGACCCACAGGTTATCATCGACCTTGAAAGCTTATTCGATGCAGACCTGGAAATCCTAGGGGAATGGTTGGGATTATCCTTAACTTGCTCCACCTTTAAAGAAACCGCGCGGACGGCAGTCCCAAACTGGGTTACTTAACACCCAGCCGATCGACGAAGCAGCAGGTCAATAGCTGAATTTCAAAAGAGCGGGCCCGACGAGGGAGCTCGGAAAGCTTAAGATGAAAAGCCGTTTTGCCGCCCTCCCCCTTCATATAATGAGTGCCCGCACGGGGCGGACATAGCAAGCGATCGCAAACTAGTACGGAGGTTGGAACCCTAGCGCGGGAAATAAGAATGTTAACTACGTGCTGCACCCACGACGGCAACTTCCTTGACTTCTTCTTCAAGCGATTTCACAAACTGCAGGCTCGGGAAGAGAAAGTGGTTCTCCTCCACGTACTGGGCGCCAAACAGCCCTTTCTCAGCCCAGAAATATCGGTCGGTAGTATGTTCGTTGCGACGGACGACTAGCAATGCCGGGGGAGCTATACCTTGTGTAGCGATGTACTTACGTGCTGCCGTAACCGGCTTGTCTTCCCCGCTCTCGATGTTGTATTGCGGGACTAGGGCGAGAATCTTCCGTCCCTCCTGACGACGACGGCTCTTGCGCTTGCGTTTCCTTGCCAAGTTCCTACCTCCTTTACCCTATGAGTTTGTAGTGGCGGTTACAAACTTCGCGAGTAGTATAACCAGACTCAACTGTAAAGATCAATCCCCTTGTTACAAGCAAGAACATTGTCCGTAGCGCCTGCTACAACGGAACTTTGAGAAGCTTAAGATAAGATGAAGCCAAAATTCACATCGAGAAATTTTAACAAATCGTAACAACTTGCCGCATCGATCGCGAGCGTTTATGGTGCTTGTTTGCCGGGGAATAAAGTCTTGTCAGTCCTAGCGTTATTGCCAGTTAGGCTCATCGGTTTGTGACTCGTTTCAATCGCACGCTATTCTCTGCCAGCTCCGAATTTGTCTCGTTGTGCCAATCGCAGCTTGTTGGGCTGGTGCAGGATTTAGGGGCAGCACGCGGGGCTGTCTACCTTGCTTGCGAACCCAAAGCGGGTGCCCGCGAGCTCATTCCCATTACCTCTTACCCCGAGGTTGCACCGGCTCGCGAAGCCGATCGCCTGCCGTTACTGCCTGCTGCAGATGGTGTCGACGACGACAAACTGCTGCCAACTACGCGTTTACTCACTGCCGCCAGGCGATCGCTGCCTGCAGCTACCAATACCGAGCGCGAACGCGCGGCAACCGGGCCCGCTGCCGACACCGATCGCCAACTCGTCCTACCGCTGCTTTACAAAGATGCAGTACTCGGAATTTTAGTGGTCGGGCGCGAGGACCGGGACTGGGGCGATCGGGAGTTCGCCCGTTTGGAGCGGACGGCGGATACCCTAGCACTAGCCGGTGCAATGGACCAACGGCGGGGACATTGCGAGCAAACCCTGCAGGATCTGCAACGCCGCCAGCAACGACATGGCGATCGTCTCGACGACCTACTGCACCAATTGCGCAATCCGCTGGCGGCCTTGCGCACGTTTGGGAAGTTACTCGTCCGGCGGTTGGACGGTGCTGCCCCCGACGCAGCAGCCCGCGCGCGGAATCTCTCGATCGCTGCAGCGATTGGTCGCGAGAGCGATCGCCTGCAGGAACTATTCGGACAGTTCGGTCATTATGTTGACGCGATGGCTCAAGAAGCGGTCTCGGAGGGTGGCGCTTCCCCGGCAATAGATACAGGCGCTCCCCCAGCACTAGCGACAATAGCAACCGAAGCGATGGACCCAACTGATGTTGAGGAATCAGAGGCTGTCGCTACGTACTTGCTGCCCGGGCTGACCCTAGTGCCTGTCGACGTGGCCGCGATTCTCTCACCGTTGCTGTCGGCAGCCGAAGCGATCGCGCAGGAGCGCGGGATCTCCTTAAAATATAATGTTCCCGACTGCTTGCCCCCTGCACGAGCAGATGCTCGGGCTCTACGGGAAGTCATCAGCAACATCCTAGATAATGCTGTTAAATACGCACTCGATGGCGGTGCGGTTGATGTGCGCGCCGGATTGCTCCCGCCCAACGACGTCAACTTCCAGGGAATTGCCATTGGCGACGACGGGCCGAGCATCCCAACGGCAGACCAAGAGCATATCTTCGAACGGCGCTACCGTGGGGTGCAATCGACCGGCAACATTCCTGGCAGCGGATTGGGATTGGCGATCGCAAAGGAACTTGTAGACCAGATGCACGGATGGATTCAACTTGTCAGTCCCACGGGAACGGATGCAGCCGGCAATCCTTCAGGAACAACATTTATCGTGTGGCTGCCCGAAAGTAGAAGAGATGAGGGCAACCCGTCCGTTGCCCCCTGACGGGGATGCTGCCGCAGAATGCACCTGCCCTCACCCGCGTTTGCTTCCCAATTAGCACTCGGCAGCAGCAGACACGATTGCAGATAGTCAGGGGCGATTCAGGTGCGGCATTAGCGACGAGGGCAACAGAGCTCCTTGGAATGCCTCAGGGCGATCGCGACAGAGTTCGATTGCGGTCAGCCCAATCTCATCGGCTTTCGCAACAGCCGGTAAATTGGAGCAAGAGCGCTGCCAATCGCCAGGCCGGAAAGATGTTGTAGCTGCGTCGATCGCCTACACCAACAAGCGCTCTGCAACAATCTGTTGTTGGTACTCTGGCAGCGCGGCAATCGCGCGGCAGAGCTCGTCTGGATCTAAACCAGGTCTATCGAAGACTCTCCCTTGCCTATCCCCGGGGCTAAAAAAATGTTTCTACCGGTTATCCACCCGTAGCAGTTAAAAGTAGCTGCTTTTGCCCAATCTTCTAGACCTAGCTACTTAAATCCGTCCAAATCTTTGGTGAGTGCGGCAGGCAGTACTTTCGTGCTCGCTAAAGTTGAGATTGATGGAGAGGAAACCCGATTATTGCGGAAACTCTAGTAAGTTATGCCAATTTGCTAAGTCTGTCATGGCAATCAGTCTAGGATCTACCGCTACTTAGATTTGTAGTCCGGACAGGCGATCGCGACAATCTGTATCAGACCTGCCAACAGCCGGTGCGTAAGCAAAGTAATTTGACACACTAATAAGAATCGAACTTTGAGATCGAGCGTTCGGAGCGACGAATTTGTTGGAGAACAGCGTGGGTATCAAGCTAGCAGGGCGAGTCGATCGGATCAAGCCATCGCTGACACTGGCGATTACGGCCAAGGCCAAGGCGATGAAAGCTGAAGGCATAGATGTTTGCAGTTTCAGCGCGGGCGAACCCGACTTCGATACGCCGACACACGTCAAAGCAGCTGCCCAACGCGCCCTCGATGAGGGGAAAACCAAGTACGGGCCGGCAGCTGGCGAGCCCACTCTGCGCGCGGCGCTCGCCCGTAAGCTCGAACGCGACAACGGACTAACTTATGCCCCAGAGAACATCATCGTTACCAATGGCGGCAAGCATTCGCTGTTCGAGCTCATTCAAGTTTTGATCGAGCCGGGGGATGAGGTCATCATTCCATCGCCCTACTGGTTGAGCTATCCGGAAATGGTTGCCTTGGCAGGTGGCAAATCGGTGTTTGTGCCAACAAGTGCCGAAACGGGTTACAAAATCGTGCCCGAACAGCTGCACGCTGCGATTACACCCAACACTAAACTTTTTGTTCTTAACTCGCCGTCCAACCCGACGGGAGCGGTGTATGCGCCCGACGAGATTCGCGCGCTGGCAGCC
The DNA here is from genome assembly GCF_000473895.1 of Rubidibacter lacunae KORDI 51-2. NCBI lineage: Bacteria > Bacillati > Cyanobacteriota > Cyanophyceae > Chroococcales > Aphanothecaceae > Rubidibacter > Rubidibacter lacunae. The sequence continues at coordinate 20,981 of NZ_ASSJ01000076.1, forward strand.
GAGGTCCTCAAGCACAACATACTCGTGGTCTCGGATGAAATCTACGAGAAGATTCTCTACGACAATGCCAAGCATTTCAGTATTGCCGCCGTCAGCCCGGAGCTACAAGCGCGGACGATTATCAGTAACGGGTTTGCAAAAAGCCATGCAATGACAGGTTGGCGCGTTGGGTACATTGCCGCTCCCGTAGAGATCGTGAAGGCAATGGCGACAGTGCAGGGACACAGTACTTCCAACGTTTGCACCTTTGCACAATTCGGAGCGATCGCCGCACTTGAGTCATCGCAGGATTGCGTGAGCGAGATGCTGAATGCTTTTGCCGTGCGCCGTCGAGCCATACTGAAACACCTAGACGCAATCCCGCCGCTGGGCTGTCCCCGGCCAGACGGTGCGTTCTATGTCTTCGTTGACATCAGTCATACCGGTTATACATCGCTCGATTTCTGTAAAGAACTACTCGAGAAACATCGCGTTGCAGCGATTCCAGGCAGTGCCTTTGGCAACGACAGTTGCATACGTCTCTCCTACGCAACAGATCTGGCGTCTGTGGAAGAAGGGATGATGCGACTGGCTAAGTTTGTCGAAAAGATAACGGGAGCATAATGTGGCAGGCTCAAACATAGTTGCCCCCGGTTAAGAAGACGACCGCTTCAGTCGCAGACCCTGCCTGCCACCAACCGTCGACGCTCGCTGGAGTCGCTACCTAACCAACCCCGGCCGGCAATCGCTCTAGCGCGCTCGGTCCGGGCGCCACCAATCCATAGGGGCACAGCGCCTCCCATGCCAACACGTCTGCCAGTAATACCCGATAGCCGCCCACATTAGGATGCAAGCCATCCGGACAAAGTTGTGCCTGCCACCATGCCCTCCCGCGCTGCTCCCATAATGCCAATGTGTCGAGATACGGCACCCGCCGGCGAGCGCAAATCCCCCGCGTTACGTCGCGATATCGTCGTTGCTCTGCCAACGAAAAATACAAGCTCCCGGCAAACGGCATCCGCGTATCGTTCACCGGCACCATTCCTACGAACAACACCGGACATACGTCCCGTGCGATCGCCAATAAGTTTTCTAAATCCGTTGCGAAGGTCTCAATCGGCGTATACAAACGCCCGTCTGGTCGTCCCAACCGGGCCGAGTCATTGACCCCGACCGACACGATCGCCAGATCTGGAACCTGCCGTCTTAGCTCCCCGCGCCCGCATACCTCTCGCTCGAAGCGCGCGGCTACCTGTCCGACGCGATCGCCGCGCACGCCTAAGTTGTAGACTGCCGGTCCGGGTGCAGCTGGGTCCAGCCACCGACAGCGCAGGCGCTCCACCCATCCACCGCCTTCAGAGTCGCCAAAGCCGTAAATCAAACTGTCGCCGATTGCAGCTATTCGCTGTAGGTGGGGTCCCTTACTGCGAACCAACTGTATCGGCATCTCCACTGTCACGGTCATAGTGCGATTGCTCCCTCCTCTTTGAGATCGGTCTTGGCTGTTCCACGCGAAATGTTATGAAGAAGTTTACATCGCGACACATTCCTTCACCAAACTTGCTCTTGCCCGATAGCGCACGCGCGCCCGAGCAGAGCCGCTAAGATGAATGCCGAACTGTTTGCCGTTTCCAGAGAATTCGCATGCTGTATAAGCCCACTTCTTTCGACTCTGAAGAAGTCGTTCAACGAGCTGAAGACTTGATGCTCGCTGCAGCCAACCGCTATCGCATCACCGTCCAGGTCGCCAGCCGCGCCAAACGCCGCCGTTATGAAGACTTTGACAGCCTCGACGATCCGATGATGAAGCCCGCGATTCGCGCCATTATCGAAATGTCCGACGAGCTCACCCAGCCGGAAATCATCGGCGACTAGGTCGCTCTCTAGCCAGTGCCACGCGAACGTGCCAGCGGCTCATGCGAGCGAATTCTTAGAAGAGGGCCCGGTTGGCGACTCGGCTGGGACCCACATGCCGAGCGCTATCTAGGACTGATCGGTACCGATGACTGGGCGATCGAATTGACCGAGCCGGAGTTAGACGATTTCTGTCGCTTGCTCGCAGAGCTCGATGAGACCATTCGACAGCTAGCTAACGTGTTGATGGATGCCGAGCAGGTGACTTGTGAACTTGAAAGCGAATTGTTGTGGCTGGAAGCTGAGGGCTATCCCCACGCTTACACATTGCGAGCTATATTCACGGGCGATCGGCGCTGTGAAGGTAGCTGGACTGCTGCATCCATCCCGGGACTCGTGCATGCCGTAAGAGGGCTGCACGTCTTCTAAGCGGTAACTTTGCTTGCGTTCATATCTTCAAGTAGAGTTCGCCAGGCAGGTAATACACGAGCAGGTAATGCATACGTTTGCCGTCAAACGGTTTAGCTCACTAAGCACCGCCCATATCTGCGTCGTCGGGATTGGGATTGGCAACGTGCTAGTCAAAAGATGTATCTCTTTTCGGGACGCCGACTCGACGCGGCAAACCGTCATGCTTCTACTCGTAACGAAATCGCGGCGTTGCTTCCCACCTCGATGCATGTGAGGCTCCGCGCCACTTGGAAGCACGGTCAGATTGGTCGCGCTCGCAACGGTCGATTCGTTAAGATTCAAGAGTCTGTGGGGCTGAGTGCTCGTCGCGCGACTGCTGCCCCCGACATCACAGTTGAACTCTTGCGATTCACTTCAACACGATGGCTACTGGAAATCGTCCCGATTGGGAACGTCGCTTGCAAGAGCTGGACGCCGAAATTAATGCTTCGGTGCCCTCCACCTCTCCGGCTTCAGGTGGCTCGTTGACCGCGCGCCTGCGAAACTGGTTCGAGAACCTATCACCCGTCGGAAAGACGATCGCCTTTATTCTTGCGTTTGCAGCGATCGCTACCGTTCTCCAAGCCCTGATGCATCTTATTGCAGTTTTATTCGCGGTTGCTGCACTCGGCACGGCACTCATCGTCGCTTACCGGCTGTTCCTTGTTCCCAGCGATCGCGTTCCGCCTGCCTCCTAAATGCACGTGCGAGGGCATCACATAGGCAAACCGTTGTGAATCAAGGTCCGAGAGCGAGTTTGGAACGCGCTCTAATGCAGTAGCAACTCTTCAGCAATCTCACCGCTCGTGGACAAACAACTCCTCGGCACCTCAGACGTGCGCATTAGCCAGCTCTTGCTAGGCACTTGGCAAACTGGCAAGACCATGTGGGCTGGCATCGAAGACGATGGCTCGATCGCGACGATCCGTGCGGCCCTCGATGTCGGTATGACCACGATCGATACCGCCGAAGTTTACGGCAAGGGTCACTCCGAGGTGGTCATCGGTCGAGCTTTGGCAGGAGTACAGCGCGATCGCTACGAACTTGCCTCCAAAGTCTTCGCCGATCGCCTCGGTCGTGACGATGTCATTGCCGCCTGCGAGCAATCTTTGCAGCGCCTGCAAACCGACTATCTCGATCTTTACCAAATCCACTGGCCTGCCGGCAGCTTTGGTACCGAGCGCGTGCCAATTGCTGACACGATGGACGCTCTCACTCGGCTTAAAACCGACGGCAAGATTCGCGCGATCGGCGTCTCGAACTTCAACCGCGCGCAGCTGGTTGAGGCCGCTCGACACGGCCGCATCGACAGTTTGCAGCCGCCGTACTCCCTATTTTGGCGGCATGCTGAGGCCGAGCTAATTCCCTACTGCATTGCCAACGATATCTCGGTCTTAGCCTACTCTTCGATGGCTCAAGGTCTGTTAGCCGGCAAGTTCTCCCGCAACCATCAGTTTGCGGAAGGCGATCACCGCGCCGAAGGCAAGCTCTTTCAGGGTGAGACCTTCCAATGCGCGCTCGATGCGGTCGATCGCCTGCGCCCGATTGCTGCCCGCCACCATTGCAGCCTCGCACAACTCGCCCTTGCTTGGGTTGTTGCCCAACCCAACACCGCCGCGATCGCCGGCGCGCGATCGCCCCTGCAAGTCACAGACAACGCTGGCGCCAGTCGCATTTGCTTGTCAGCGATCGATCTAAAAGAACTTGATGCGATCTCGCGGCCGCTCCAGGACCGTCTCGATCTAAATAACCCTGTTCTATGGGATTTCGTATATTGACCGTAAATACTCTGCATCACCTCGCAAGCATATTTTGGTGAATTTTGCGGCGATCGCGGAGGCGAGCATGACCGATCTGATGTCACAATAGCGTTATCTTATGGAACGCCTACTATGCGACAGAAGTTGCGCTAGGCAGGTCCGTTGGTGGCTCCCTTTGCCAGCAGCTTTCCGGTGTATGCAACCAGATTGCCAGCGCGGCTGTATGCAATACCTGCGTTACAGGCAATGCGGCACAACTGTCGCCAACCCGCTCGGACTATTTGGCTGCCCGACTATGCACGCGTCATGAACACAACGGCCGAACTTCAGTTGCGCATTCACAAGGAAGGCATTCCAGAGCGGATGCTAGACATTGTGAATGACGAGTTCTTGGTCGGACGGTTGCCGGGCTGCGATCTGTACCTTCCCTTTTCGGAAGTTTCGCGCCACCATTGTCGATTAATGCGTCTAGGAGCGGGCGAGTGGCTCGTTGAGGATCTCGGTAGCACGAACGGTACGCTCCTCAATCAATTTCGCCTCAAATCAGTGCAGCGAATCAATCACGGTGACGTCATCCAAATCGGCAACATTTTTATTTTTATTTATCTGCTCAATTCTACTTCAACGCTACCACAGATGTCCGTTGATGCTTCATCCGGTCCGACTACATCGCCGGATGACCAGGTGCGTACAATCTTGCGTAGTGCTGAAGAATTGCAACAACAGTGGATCGAGGGCGATGCAAAGAAGGATCCCTTCAGCACCGAACATATTGCTAATGCGCGACTCAAGTACGTTGTCGAGATTGCAAAAACGCTCAGCAGTGCTGAGTCGATCGACGCAATTTTCGATCGCGTTCGCGACGTTATTTTTCAGGAAATGAAGGGCATCGAACGCCTAGCATTATTAATCGACGTAAAGGGTACGGGCAACTTAGAGTTGTTTAAAGCAGCCGGCCGGCAGCAGGGATATTCGGGCATACGAACGCTCAATACAGCAGTCAGCAACGGCAAAAAAAAACAGCTTGTGGCCTTGACACCGAGCGAGCTGCACTCTCTCAACAGCGGCGACTGGATCAGTCGCAGCATCTGCCAGCAAGTATTTACCGAGAAAGTTGCGCTCAAGACGATCGATGCTCAAACAGACGAGCGGTTCGAAGGCGAGCACAGCATCTTGTCTAAGGGCATCAGCGGGGCACTTGCAGTGCCGCTTTGGGACGAGAAGCAAATCGTTGGCGTGCTGTACGCTGACGCGCAACTCGGGTTGAGCAAGCTCGATCCGTCTGAGGACCAAGACCTGAGTTTCTTTTCAACGATTGCGAACTTAGTGGCTTCGAGCGTTCAGCGATGGTTGCTGACGCGCAAGCTCCAGAATGAGGAGCAGATTCGCCAGCGACTGGAGCGCTATCACTCGCCGGCCGTCGTCCAGCAACTGATCTCTTTGGGTGCTTCGGAAAATTTTACGCCGGTGGAAGCCGATGTCTCGGTCCTGTTTGCCGACCTGGTGGGTTTTACCTCGCTCTCGGAGCGCTTGAGTCCGGAGGAAATTGCCCGGCTCCTCAACGATTTCTTCGAGGAGATGTTGGACCCGCTTTTCAGCACGGGCGGCACGCTGGATAAATTCATCGGCGACTGCATTATGGCGTTTTTTGGTGCGCCCGAGCCGCAACCCGATCACGCCGATCGCGCCGTGGCAGCTGCCTGGGGGATGCTGAAGCGTCTGGAGGCAATGAACGCCCGACAGGTCTGGCCGCAACCGCTGGAACTCCGCATCGCCATCAACAGCGGAAAGTCCGTGGTGGGGGACGTAGGCAGCTCCCAGCGTGCGGACTACACGGTATTGGGTGCGACGGTCAATCTTGCCTCGCGCCTGGAAGCCGTTTGCATGCCTGGAGAGTGCGTAATCGGGGAAGATACCTATCGCCGCCTGCAGCGGCACCATGACGAGTTCGCCCCGGCAGGTGAATGTACCTTCAAAGGCATCGATCGCGCCATCCAGGTGTACCGGAGTTCGTGGCGTTAAGACGCAGGGGCAACGTTCGTCCAGCGGGGTGATGAGATGGGATCGCCTGCTCGTATAGTTGAAAGGAAGGATTTAGCTTGCCTACCGTGTCTGACGCACCGCCTCAACTGCCGCCAACTGACGCCATCCAAAGCCACGCCCTGCAGGCGCGTGCCGAAGCGCCATGGTTCGAATATCCGGTCCGCGCCCATCCGCACCACACCGACTACGCCGGAAACGTCTGGCACGGTGCCTATGTGAGCTGGCTGGAAGAAGCTCGCGTTGAATGCTTGCGCTCGATCGGCATCGACTTCAGCGAGCTAGTTGCCCTCGGTTGCGACCTACCCGTTGTCGAACTGGCAATTCGCTACCACCGTTCGATTCCAATGGGCACCCACGCAATCGTCAAGTGCCGAATGTTGGAGATGGATGGCGTTCGCATCAATTGGGACTGCCGCATCCAAGCAGCCAGCGCGCGCGACCTGTTTGCCACCGCTACCGTGACTCTTGTTGCCGTCGATCGCGAGCAAGGTAGAATCCTGCGCCAGTTGCCTCCAAGCGTCAAAGCCGCCCTGGTCAAGCTCTCCGTTTAGTAAATGCGGTTAGTCGCCCTCGGCTGGCGCGATTGCGTCGAGATTTGCGTTACAATTCGCGAGCCGATTTCCCCTGCGGTCCGGGAGACCGCCGCTACCGATGTCCGACTCGATTGCAGCTCCGAACGGTGCCGTTCCCCTCGATCGCATTCGTTACGACGACCGCGGACTCGTGCCGGCAATCGTGCAGGATTATCTCGACGGCACGGTTTTGATGCTGGCTTGGATGAACCGCGAGTCTTTAGCCAAGACCCTCGAAACCGGGGACACTTGGTTCTGGAGTCGTTCGCGACAGGAGTTTTGGCACAAAGGTGCGACTTCGGGTCATTTCCAGCGCGTCAAGACAATTCGCTACGACTGCGACTGCGACGCGCTCCTAGTCGGTGTCGAGCAAATCGGCGACATTGCCTGCCACTTGGGCGAGCGGAGTTGCTTTCACCGCATTGACTCGCCTCAAGCTGGCGAGAGTCCCCCCCTCCCGCCGCCAGCCGACACGCTCTCGGAGCTGTATGCTGTTGTGCGCGATCGCCGCGAACGGCCGGCGGAAGGTTCTTATACGAACAAACTGCTTGCCGGCGGCGACAACAAAATCCTCAAGAAAATCGGCGAGGAAGCGGCTGAGGTCGTGATGGCCTGCAAAGACGACGACCCCGATGCGATCGCCAGCGAAGTGGCTGACATTTTCTATCACGTGCTCGTAGCGATGGCATATCACCGTGTAGAACTACGAGAGGTATATCGCAAACTCCAAGCGCGGCGACGCTAGGTCGCTGGAGCACCCTCAGCATTCCGCGGCGTTTCGATCGTCGTATTTCGTTAAAGTCCAGGTTCTTGCGCAGAAGATGGCTTCGAAGTCTCGCGGCATAGCTGGTAGCTCGAAATTCCGCAGGAAGCCGCACAAGAATTCAATTACCGAGAGTAAGATTGCTTAGTTCGCTCGAACTCGGTGGGTTCCTTCACTCACCCTCGCGATCTTGGCGGTTAGCGACCGTTTTTAGAGCAAAAATTACCACTATACGATACCGATCCCGTTCCGATCGCACTGCCAATGCCTCCGGACCGGACATCGGACAGTGATACTCCTGAGACATGGGCGACGAGCAAGAGAATGACGGTTTGCTGCTCGTTCGCGGTCGCACTCATTATTCCTGCATCAGCATAGCCAACGCCGCCCCCGGATCGAACTGCAGTCGCGATCGCCGGGCAAATCCGCTTAGGAACTGGCAGGATCTACCGGCTTGTTGGGCGCTATGCGCTTGCGTAACGATGCAACGCGGCGCTTGGCAACACTGTTGCTCGGGTCGAGTGCCAGCGTGTGCTCGTAAGCATCGATGGCTTGAGCCGTGAGGCTCTTGCGCTCGTAAGCATCGGCGAGGTTGTTCCAGGCAATCGTGTAGTCGGGATAGAGTTTGACGGCTTCTTTGTACTGCCGTATGGCTAGATCGGTCTGCTCCTGAGCGATGTAGGCGTAACCCAGAGCATTGTAGGCGAGGGCGCGATTCTCTGGTTCGATGCCCTTACCCTTGAGCGCGCGCTGAAGAACTTTACTGGCTTGTACAAAGAGTTTTTTCTGCAGATAGATGCTGCCGAGTTCGTAAAAATCCTGGGGCGTGCCCTCCTCACTCCGCAGCTTGGACTGTAGTTGCGAAAGGCGACCTTCGTTGCGGCGCGTTCGCCAGACTTGCCGGAAAACAAAGATTCCAGCGGCACTCAGTAATACGAGCAAAACAATGATATAGATAGCAGGCAACGTTTCGTTCATGGTAAGGCGGCAGACTATGCAGCTCTCCACCTTGCTGAACCGCACGGTGGAGAGCTTGGCGTTCAATTTTCTATTGTGATTGCTTCCGGTGCTTTGGGTGCTCCAGTGTATAGAGTTGCGATCGCCGCGTGCCTATAACAAGCCCCAACGCCGGGTTGTGTCGCGCAACCACTCTGAGCTCTGCCACCGAGCGATTGCTTGGTTGACGGACTGATGCAGTCGCGCGTGCTGTAAGCCTTTTGGCATCGCCACGCACAAGGCAGCTACGGACAGCTGTGCATCAAGGCGGCGATATTCTGGATGTTCCTGCACCCACCCCGTTAGGATGCTGCGATCGCCTGCAAAGGCATCCGCAGCTTCACTTTCGAGCAAGTCAAAGGCAGCTTGGTAAGAAGATACGCCTACCAGGTCTGCATTCGGGAAGCGGTAACGGACGATCGCGATCGTGTCGGAGTTCTCGAGGACGGCGATACGTGCACGGCGCAGGTCGGAAACAGCAGCGATCTCGGTGTTGCGAGTGACGAAGTCGGTGCCGTCGAGATAGTAATAGTTGCTGAAGGCTACGAGGCGCGATCGCGGGGGGGTGGCACTCAGTCGGGCGATCGCCACGTCAGCGTCACCCTCGAGGACAGCGCCCAGGCGCTCGCGATTGCTGACATTCAAGAATTCAACCGCTTGGCGGTCTCCAATTAGGGTTTCGGCGAGGTGCCGTGCCACGTCAATTTCTAAACCCCGTAGCTCCCCACCCTCGTCACGAAAAGCCAACGGGCGGGCATCATCGTTGATAGCAACGATGAGCCGGCCGCGCGCGCGTATCTCTTCGAGGTCGGCCGCAATTGCCGCGCTTGATGCAATGAAAGTGGTGGAGAGCGCGGCGATGCTGGTGCGCAGTAGGCGATGCATCATAACGGGAGCCACAACGACGAGAGAACGCTTTAAAACCCGGCTCCAAGAGGAACCGAGTTCTGCCGGGTTCGGACTGATAATATCCCTAGCCGTCGGACTTGGTAGCAGCGGTTTCGACCACTTTGGCAAATGCAGCCGGGTCGAGGACGGCTAGCTCGGCAAGCATCTTGCGGTTGAGTCCGATCTCGGCTTGCTTCAACGCTCCGATTAGGCGGCTGTAGCTCATGCCGTTCAAGCGAGCGGCAGCGTTGATGCGCGCGATCCACAAGCGTCGAAAGTCGCGCTTGCGGCGCCGACGATCGCGGTAGGCGTTGCGCAACGCCTTCATTACTTGCTGGTTGGCGGTGCGGAATAGTTTGGAGTGAGAGCCCCGGAATCCTTTCGCTAACTTGAGGATCTTCTTGTGGCGTTTCTGCCGGACGTTCCCCCGTTTGACCCTGCTCATCGCTTTACGTTCCTTTCAAACCGTGCGAGTTAAATCCTTGTCATGTCGGTATGGACGTCTGCAGAGCTGCGATGCACGCTCCAGCCGCTCACGCCCTACCGAGAGATTACTTCATGTACGGCAGCATCTTGCTGATATTGTTGCCATCGCTGTCATCAGCCAATGTCAGTTGTGACAGGCGACGCTTGCGATGAGAACTCTTGTGCTGCAGGAGGTGATTCTTGTTTGCCTTACGGCGACGGATCTTCCCACTGCCCGTGGTGCGGAAGCGCTTGGCTGCCGCACGGCAGGTCTTCATCTTTGGCATTCCGACCGAGCCCAATTCGACACGAAATACCAATCTACCTTAACTGAATCGCGAAATGCAACGATCGCGTTAAATGTTTGCAACCGAATTGCCCGCTGCCGCATCTGACGCGCTGGCCGACTCAATCGAGTGTGACGGGGAACGCGCGATCGCCGATGGTGACGACATCGCCACTGTGGAGCTTGCGTCCGCGACGGGTTTCGACTTCGCCGTTGACGCTGACGAGTCCATCTTGGATCGGAATTTTTGCCTGCCCGCCAGTCCCTGCAGCACCGACGAGTTTGAGGAATTGGTCGAGTTTGATGGCGCGTTCGGGCATGACGTTCATGTTGCTAGCGGACAACGCGAAGGAACTACAACTATTGTCGCAACACAACCGCGCTTGCCTGGAAGGTCGTGCATGCAGCTCATAAAAAGGTACTACCGAATACCGCCAAGATGCACGGCAATAGAGGACTCCAGTCTCTCACCCTCGCCGATCGCGCGCCAAGTACTGTGCCCGCACCCAAGTGACTGACACAGTGCTTGCAACTCAAACTCATAACGACTACGCTTAAGGAGGTGCCGATCGCAATTGTGTCGATGTGCGTCTAGGAGTAATCATGAGAGCAATCCGCGAAATTCCCCTCAACCTCATTCACCGCCCGCTCCCGCGCCAGAACGATCCCGAGAAAGTTCGCGTGCTGATGGAGTCGATCGCGCAGGAGGGGTTGCGCGAGCCGATCGACGTCCTGGAAGTTGAAGGTCGGTACTACGGCTTCTCCGGTTGCCACCGCTACGAAGCGCACCAGCGCCTCGGCAAAGAAACGATCGAATGTCGCGTGCGGCGCGCGCCCAAATCCGTTCTTCAGCACCACTTGGCATAAACGCGATCGCTGAGCTGACTCGGTACGGATTGCCTTTGCGCCGATGCTGAAGAGGAGACGTCTGCGCCAATTGACGTCAGCGCTAATTCGCTAATTATTGTGATAAGTGCACCGATGCGCTAGTACTAACGTTGTTGTGCAGATAGCTTCCCGAGCTCTCCTAAAATGTATGAGTCAGTAATGTATGAGTCAGCCCGAAACGATTACCTATAACTCAATCGACCGCACTCAATTGCTGCGCGATCGCGCGCGACAGGTGGGCTTGCTCAGTTTGCGGCAAATTTGCCAGCAGGCTGGGGTCTCCGAGCGGCAGTTGCGCTACCTCCGGCGCGGGCAATGCGATCGCCTGCGGGTCGAGACACTGCAGCGGCTGGCCCGGGTCCTGGAGATACCAACTACCGATTTGCTCGCCGAATTCGCCTCTGGTCGCGAATCGGCGTCGGAACCAGCAGTGCTGCAGGAACCGGATCGGGTCTCGAGACCGGAGCCAAATGTTGCCGATATGCAACGCGAATGCCAAATCCTGCAGCAGCAATTGCTCCGGCAGCACGCAGAACTACAGAAAAACTTCCAGCGCACTAGTTTGCATCTCCTCGAACCCTGGCTGCGCCAGTGGCCGAGTGCGATCGCGGGCGTGCAGCGCAATCCCGAATTACCTGCCGCGCGCCTGCTGCCGCTGACCGCACCGATCGACAATTTGCTTCGGAGCTGGGAGGTGGAGTCAATTGCTGCTGTTGGTAGCGAATTGCCTTACGACCCGCAATGGCACCAGCTGCTTGAAGGTACTGCCGCACCTGGCGATCGCGTTCGGGTCCGCTATGCCGGTTATCGCTGGGGCGACAAGTTACTGTTTCGCGCGCAGGTCGGTCCGGTTGATTAAAAGGCAGGCGATTGGATGGGATCGCACCAGCGGCGATCGCGGAACGAAAGCGCCGGATTGCTTCGCGTATCGTTGCCTACCAAGCCCCGGAAGTCTCGCTCTCTAGAGTCTCGCTCTCAGATAGACTTTTGCCCTGAAAGCTTCAGCCACTGATCCGTAAAATTCTCGTTAAGAGAGATGGCGATCGTTCCGCGAGTGGGCAACTATGCCGATATCGAATTCGACAACTTCAACCTTGGCGATCTCGATCGGCTCGATTACATCAAGTTTTGCTATGGTTACTGGCTCTACGTTCTAATCTTGGCTTGCGTTCTGCATGCAGACCTCGAGCCGCCGCCTGTTTCAGGCTGGCAACCAAATTGACCCGCCTGCTCGCCTGGGACAAAACCTACCGGGTGACTTTATTAACCCGTTAATAGGCAACCGTTCGGACAGCATCGAACATGCGATCGCACGCCCGAAGCGTCGTGAGGGACTTATGACAGTGGTAATCGGTGCCGATCGCAGCGGTGCGGGCAAAACAACGGTAACACTGGCGCTGCTTGCCTACTTGGCACAATACGGGTCCGTGCAAGCGTTCAAAGTCGGTCCGGACTACATCGACCCGATGTTCCACGCGGCAATGACGGCACGTCCCTGTCGCAATCTCGACCCGGTGCTGACAAGCGCGACCTACGTGCAGCAGTGCTTCGCGCGCCACTGCTGGGGAGCGCGCTGGGCGCTGGTTGAAGGCGTGATGGGCTTGTTCGATGGTGTCCCAATCGCAGACGTCCCCGACTTTGCGTCCACTGCCCACGTTGCCCGCTTGCTCGAGCTGCCGGTTCTGCTGGTACTCGACTGCCAGCGCCTATCCGGTTCGATTGCGGCGATTGTCAGCGGTTTCTGCAGCTTCGACCCACGCGTGCGCGTGGCTGGCGTTGTCTTGAATCGCGTTGGCAGCGATCGCCACCTCGAGTTATTGAGCATGGCGCTAGAACCTTTGCAGGTCCCAATCTTGGGTGTCCTGCGCCGCGACGACCGCATCGCGATTCCCGATCGGCACCTCGGGTTGGTCCCGACCGACGAGTTAGCCCACCTAGCCGAGTTGCGCGATTGCCTGAGCGACCTAGCAGCAACCCGGTTCGACTGGGAGCAATTGCTGCCGCTACTAGCCGCTCCCCAACGATCGCATGCCGCCACGACAGCGAGCGTTCGCTTCCCCGCCCGCGTCGGCATCGCCCGCGATCGCGCCTTCAATTTTTACTACCCCGACAACCTGGATCTCCTTGCCGCTTTGGGTGCCGAACTTGTCGAGTGGAGTCCGCTCTCGGCAGACACACTGCCGGATGTGCAAGGGCTATATCTCGGCGGTGGGTTTCCGGAGGTGTTTGCGGCCGAACTTGCCGCCAATCGGTCGCTGAGGGATTGCTTGCGCGCGGCGATCGTGTCGAACATGCCCGTTTACGCCGAGTGCGGTGGTTTGATGTTTCTGTGTCGGCAACTCGTCGATTTCTCCGGTCGGGTTTGGGAGATGGTAGGTGCGTTACCGGCAACAGCAACGATGGGCGCGCGCCTCACCCTTGGCTACCGGCAGGCGATCGCCCTGCGCGACAGTCCACTCTTCCGCTGTGGTGAAGTAGCCTGGGGACACGAGTTTCACCGCTCGACGCTCGGTCCTGCCCCCGATCGACCGCTTTTCCGGACGCAGGGACTGGCTGCGTCCACTCTGATAATGGAAGGTTGGCAAACCGCACAGCTGCACGCATCCTACATCCATCTCCACTGGGGCACGCGTTCCGAACTGCCCGCTCGCTTCCTGGAGCGCTGCCAACATTGGGGCGAGTAAATCCCTTCAAGTTGTTGGGATCGAGCATCGAAGTCCCTGCACATTCGGACGCGATCGCGGCTCACCTCACGGCTGGCATCATCTGGTCGAACTGAATTTATAGCGTGAATTACCCTCGTGCACTCCAAGGGCCTGGGTCTACAGGTTGAAGGACGTTCTCATTGCATTCGTAAAATGAACGCTGACAACATGCTTGGATCCCCTGCCTTTACTCTCCTGGGGGGACTTGGAAACGATCTTGGAGTAGTTTTTGGATTCTGTCTACCTTAACGACGCCGAACGTTGCATGCGTGACCACAACCGTTCGTAATACCCGAAGCAGTTTATATTGTGGACTCTTCGAAAAATCGCGGGATTCTGGCGTGCCGTCGGCTGAAATGCCCATGCTCTTGTAGCGATCTTCGGTCTAGAGCGAATTCATCTAGGTGCCCTCTCGTTGAACGGTCCGTTTCCACCGGCGCAACCGGCTACACTGCACTAGATAGACAGAGTCAGCAAGCTTTTCCAGCATCCTATGGACGTAATCCCCGCGATCGACCTCCTCAACGGCCAGTGCGTGCGTCTTTACCAAGGCGACTACGAACGATCGCAAGTGTTCGGCGACGATCCGGTTGCTGTCGCGCGTCGCTGGGAGACGACTGGGGCAGCATCGCTGCACGTTGTCGACCTCGATGGTGCTAAGGAAGGCACGCCGATCAACCACGACGCGATCGCGGCGATCGTCCGCGCGATCGAGATTCCCGTCCAAGTTGGGGGCGGCTTGCGCGATCGCGATCGCGTTAAGCAACTATTCGACCTCGGCGTTTCGCGGGCGATCGTTGGCACGATCGCTGTCGAGCAACCGGAACTCGTCGCGCATTTATGCGAAGAATACCCCGAGCAAATTATTGTAGGCATCGATGCGCGGCAGGGCCGCGTGGCAACGCGAGGCTGGCTGGAGACGTCCGAACTCGCCGCAACCGACCTCGCCCGGCAAGCAGCCGATTGGGGAGCAGCAGCGGTCGTCTACACCGACATCCACCGCGACGGGACTCTGTCCGGCCCGAATCTCGACGCGCTGCGCGCGCTGGCTAGTGCGATCGACGTGCCGGCGATCGCGTCGGGCGGCATCGGTTCGGTCTCCAATTTGCTGAGTTTGCTGGCACTGGAACCGATCGGAGTCTGCGGCGCGATCGTCGGTCGCGCCCTCTACACCGGCGACATCGACCTTGCTGAAGCCTTACGTGCCGTCGGTCCCAACCGCTGGCAGGACGTTCCACCAGACATCGGATCGTCTACCTTTGCGTAAGTTTGGCTTTCGGGCGCGATCGCAACCGAACCTCGCATCAATATGGGTTCAGACACTGCCGTCGCGATGCGCATCGATCGATTCACTCACGACATTAAGTCGACATTGCAGCACGGGCAATTCAGCCGCCGCTACGCCACAATCCAGCAATTTTTCGAGGTGCCCAGCCGGCGCGCTGAGTTCAGATCGCTTGAATCGGTCGAGCCTGAAATAGCTGCAATTAAGCTGTTGGTTCTGCTGGAGACGAGCGGACACTGGCTGCTTGGGGGTGGCGTTCGGGCTCGGGCAATGCCGGTCGCAGGCACAAATACATCAACGGACCTACTATCGGTAGCAAGCTCACCGCCCAAAACACTCGCGAGGACCGCAGACCTCGCCGCGCCATGTCGTCACCGAGCAGCGCGGGGAACGCCAGGCAAAGAACGCAAAAGTCCAGACTCATCACGTGAATAAATCGGCTGCTCTGAAACTGCTCTGCGAAATCCACCCAGTTGCCCTTCAATAAACCAAATCCCAGTAACAGAAATCCCCCCGTTGCAAACGCAATGCCCGTAAGCCGTGCGTCGAGCAGACGAATGAGAATCCCTTTCTTCCCTGGGAATGTCGCGTTCGGCGATCGCAATGCCAAGTAGGGCAATAGTGCAAAGGCACCCACTGCCATCGATGCAACCGTGAAGAACCACGCCCAGAGTCTTTGCCCGCGCCCGTCTGCGAGGGTCAAACAGGCGTATGCGAGCGGCCACATGCCCATCAAGTAAAACAGCGCTGCGACCAGTGGGTTGATGCCCTCAATTTTGAAGACGACCAGGTCCCGAATCAACACAAATGTTGCTTTGAAATCGACTGGTGGTGCGAAGCGGAAGGCATAGGTCGCGAAGATTAGCCAGAGGACTATCAAGCCTAGTCCCCGCCCGATCGCCGATTTGCTGTGCGCTTGCATGCTGTTGGTCATCTTCACCTGCCGAACAATGCTGCAGAGATACTAAGCCTGCGAGGATTGGCAGCAATCGCGACGCCGACTTGCCTACCAATTTGCCGGCTAATCGACGCGCAGCACTTCAGTCAGGTAGTCGGCAGCTGTCTCAACTAGGGCGATCGCATTCTCATATAGCATCCGCGTCGGACCGATAATGCCAACACTACCCACAGGCGTATCGTTGCAGGAGTAATTGGCGGCAATCAGGGTGCAGGTCTGCATCGGTCCGAGTGGATTCTCCGACCCGATGCGCACCGTCACGCGTCGGGCAGGAGCGTCCGGACGTGGCACTTCAAACACCAGCGGCCACAACCTGTCTTGCTCCTCTTCGAGTAGGTGCAATAGCATTTGTACCTGATGCAGCTCGGAGAACTCGGGCTGTCGTAGGACTTCAGCGATGCCGCGGACGACAATTTCTGGGGACGGAACGGCAGCTTGTTCTTGCACTAACCCCACGAGGACTTGGCGCAACAGCTCCATTGACGTCTGGAAATCCCGGTCGAGTTCGCCCCAGTCGAGTGTTGCCAAATCCGTTAGGGATCGCCCGCGCAACTTGCTGTTGAGATAGTTCGATAACATTTGTAACTCGCCGTCGGCAAGTTCGATCGTTGCGCCTGTCGCCGCGCCTGTTGCCGGACCATCGACCGGCAGCTGCAGCAGCACCGACCGCGTCTCGTAAGCATCGGTCACGAGAATCAACATGACTCGCTCGGAATCAACACGCACGAGCTGCAGGTGCCGCAAGCATCGGGTAGGGTATCGCGGGCGGGTAATCAAAGCAACGTAGCCGCTCAGGGTTGACAACAGCTGGGTAGCCCCTTGCAACAGAGCTTCGATACTGCCGCTCCCGTTTTGAAGGGTCTGTGCCAGCAGCTGCTCGATTTCCGGCCCGAACGCGAGATCGGGTGTCATCAGGCGATCGACGTAAATCCGATACCCTGAGTCCGACGGGACGCGCCCGGCGGAGGTATGCGGTTGATAGAGCAGACCGGCTTTTTCCAGCCACCCCATCGCGTTGCGGATCGTTGCCGAGCTGACTGAGAAGTCGTACTCGCTAGCCAACACCTTGGAGCTGACAGGCTCGGCCGTTGCGACGTAGTGACGGACTGTAGCCGAGAGCACCTGCTGATGGCGATCGCTCAACTTGGGAGGTCGGGAGGGCATGGCGGCACGTTGGGGACAACAAACGGCTTGAATGCAGAATGTTAACTAATCATAAAGGTGCGAGCGAGCGTTTGTAGTTGTCAGCGATCGCGTGATGCAACCGCATCAGCCCCAATGTCCAGCCCATCTCTGTCTCCCCCGGGCTTAGTAGCGTGGGACATTAGCATCGACGCGCGCGGAGTAAGCATCGATACCGCCGATTATGTTCTTAACATTCGCAAACCCCTGTAACCTTAGCCACTGACACATCTGGGCAGAGCGAATGCCGTGATGGCACAAAACTAAGGTCGGCCGATCTGGATCGAGGTACTGACCGATCCGACCGGACCACTGCTCGTACTGGCTGAGTGGCAGATGGGTAAAACCGGGAATGGCGGCCAATTCAACTTCGTGTGGCTCGCGCACGTCCACTAGCTGAACCGACTCCGAATCACAAGCCGTGGTAGCAAGCAGCTCGGCAAAATCTTCTACGGCGATCGCTGTGGCACCAGCTGACATAGCAGTCAAACCCTCCAAAAAAGTCCTCTCAATTGCTTTGGAATATCTTAATGGTCGGTCTTCGCGCGCGGAGCAAAACGCGATCGCCTCAGGTGTGGTTATGGTGACGCCGGCCGACAATGCCAACCCACCTGCGAATGATTTCTACACCCCGTTAAACGCCCAAGAAGGAGCGGATTGCTGCTGCTACTTCTGCAGCTGCTTCAACGTGTGGCACGTGACCCCCGCGCTCGATCCATACAAGTTTGCTGTTGGAAATGCCGCGTGCGAAGCGATCGGCGTCTTTCGTGCCGAGGATGCGATCGCCTCGTCCCCAGACGATCAGCGTCGGCGGCGCGATCGCTCCAAGGTTGGGTAATACGGAGGCATATCCACCGCTGCGCGTGAACTCCGCCAGTGCCCTCCGCCAGCCTGGCATGCGCACGTGCAGAGATCCACACAGCTCGGCGTCGGCGGTGACCGAGTTGGGATCGTGGAATGCTGCCCGACAGATGGCGGCTCGGACGCGCGGGGGTCGCAGAATCTCCGCCGCTAGAGCTGCCACCGGCAGGGGTAAAAACTTTCCCAAAGCCGGGCCGCTAGCAATACCCGTACTGTCGATTAGCACCAGCTGCGCCACTGCTTCGGGATGCGCCAGTGCGAAGGCGATCGCTGCCGAGCCGCCCATTGAGGCCCCCACGAGCACGACCGGCTCTGCAATCGCAGTTTGCCAGAAAGCCCGCAAGTGTTCTGCGATCGCATCGGGACCTAGACGCAAGCCCGGCACCCGCTCCGTGAAGCCAAAACCGAGGAGGTCCAAAGCCCATACCTCGCGCTCGGTACTCAGGAGTGGAGCCAAACGGCGGAACTCCAGCAGCGAACTATCAAAACCGTGCAGCAGGAGCAGCGGCGGTTTGCGTTGCCCTTGCCGCACATACGCGGTTGGAATTGGCTGCGGGTATAGCGGCGTCGGCACGTCCAAGCGCTCGATCTGCTCGGCGATCGCGAGCGATGTCGGCTCGCTTAATGCGGCCGCTTCCGCCGGCAAGAAGCTCGGGAACTGTTTTTTCTGCACCGATGTTGTTTCGCGCCCACCTAGTTGTTCGAGCTTCTCGAACTCGACGGGCTAAAACGCGAGCTAGCGTCCAACGCACGGAACGGCGGCGGGGTATTCGATGCGCCCAATGAGGGCGATGAGGTACCGAAACTGCTGTTACTGTCGCGCTCGAAAGGAGAGGATGCGCCTGAGGGTGAGGTTTCCTCGGGGCCGGGGCGATCGCCCAAGTCGTTCAGATCGCCGAGGTTGAACAGAAATGGCACGCTGGCGTTACTATTGCCGCCCATAACCAAGACCTGCGGCATCTGCGATCCCCCCTGACGCCAGGCCTCGATCGCCTCTTTCTGCAGCACCAGTGCACCGCCTTGAGCGCGCAGGGTTTCGGCAAGCAGTCGCTGGGCTTCGGCTTTACCCTTGGCACGGTTGATTTCGGCTTGGGCTTGCTGCTCGGCTTCGCGAGCGATGTAGACCGCACGCTGCGCCCGCTGCTCGGCAATTTGTTTGTCTTCAACAGCTTGGGCGAATTCTTTCGTGAAATTTAGATCGACCACACTGGTATCGAGAACGAGAATGCCGTACTTTTCCAAACGCTCGTTGAGCGCTAGGTCGAAGTCTTCCTTCAGTTCGCTGCGCTTGGTAATGGCTTCTTCGACCGTACGGCGTGCAGCTGCGGTCTTGAATGCCTCTTGAGTTTGCGGCGCGATAATTTTCGAGACCACGTTCCCCAACGTGCCTTGGGTACGGCGGATATCGACGACGCGCGTCGGGTCGAGACGGAAGTTAATCGCGAAGCTTGCAGTGAGATCCTGCAAGTCTTTAGTTGCGCTTTGTGCCGGCACTTCAAACTTTTGTACCGTTACGTCGTACACGTCCACGGTCGAAACCAGCGGAGGTTTGAAGTGGATCCCTTCCAGAAGCGCACCGTCTTGGGCTTTGCCAAGAATGCTCAGCACCCCGGCTTGACCGGGATTGATGATGACAAAGGAATTGAGTCCTACGAGGACGACAAGTGCTGCGACAATGCCGCCGATCACTGCTTGTAAGCTTTGCCCTGACTGACCTGACAAGATTCCAGTCTCCTCGAAATGTTCGGCCTTTTTTCACTATCAGCCTATCAGGCAGCCGCAAGCACTGGCAAAATTGTAGGGCATATCTTGGATTCCCCATATATAGGGGCTTTCAAGTGGGTCGGTGACTACAAAACTCGAATATTGACAGCTATCTAATCACTCCCAAGATTCGCAACCAGCTCTAGCTACGACCTCTGAGCTAGTGCGGTTGTAGTATATGGCATGTTACTGGGCAAGGACACCGGGACACCGATTGGGAGAAGGGATAAGGCTGACATAGAGTCTATTCCTGCGCTTCAGAGCTCATGTCTGAGTCATTTCTCTACTGCCAAGGCAACCAAATCGTCCCTGTCGGCTCTGCCTCATGTCAGCCCGATCCCTCGGCCCACTGGTCCCCCCTGCCCAATGCTACTGTCACCGCGATTGCGACCGCCGCTTGAATGTTGCACAGGCACACGATGTCGGAGTTGTGCACTCTCCTCAAACGAGTCGAACGCAGCTTGAAAATGCGCGCGAAGGCTTGGGCATTCGCGCCAGCGCGCTCGTTGAGTCCGTCTCGCTCGCCAGCATCATCCTTTAGAGCAGCAACTTGCAGTCCAAAGTTAGGCATAGTCACCGCCGGTGCCCGACCAAGCAGCGATAACGGTGGAGCGCGATCGAGAACTTACACCAAGCTGGGACGCAATTGCCCTGCTAGTTAAGTCCGGGGTCGACGAAGAGACTACTGGAGCGCGCGAGCTGCTGCTGGATTAGCAGTTGGAGTGGTCGGTGCAAAGCACAGTTGTTAGCTTAGGCGATGGGTGACTTTTGGGAATGGGCATCTCCAGCGGACATCGTGCGACTATTCGCAGATGGGGAGCGTCGCTAAAGCCTGGTTCTGTGGGCGATCGCTCATGAAAGGTTGATGCGAGCTAGGGATTGGGGAATAGCTTATCGGAAACTTTGGCGCGAGGGGCTGGAAGTGGTCTGCGCGGTGAAGAAGTCCCAGGGGCAACCCCCGACGTGTGAGGTGCAAAGCCGAGCATCCGTTCGGGGTCATCAGCGGCGCAGGGGAAGTACATGAAAATCATCTGTATACCTTCAATGCCATTCTGCGGCGTCGATGCAGCGCCTACCTTCGGAAGCAAAACGTTATACGAAGAAGGTAGCTGGACACCGACGCAGTGTGACTTTACCGGGATTTCCGCACAACCGAGTGCAAGTGCATCCATCGCTAGAGAAGGGAGTACGCCAGCAATGAAGTGGGGCTTAGCCGAGCGACCGTTCACAATCGCGGAGATGCGGCTGATAGGAGGCTTGGCTTTTTCCCCCTTAGGCAGCCGGTGTCGCTCGGCTCAAAGCGCATCGCGATAAGGACCTGCGCTTTTTGGGAATCTTGACCAATCTGGGGCGGTCTAGCGATCGCGTCACTCCATCTCTTTTCCCTCCAGAGGCGGGCTTGCTAACGGACTGGTGCCATCGATGACTTCATAGGGTGTGACGCGCAATACAACTTCGACTGGGCGGTGTAAGTCTTCAGATAAACGTGCCTCTATTAGGCGTACTTCTTCGCCATCGAATAATCCCTTTGGTGCCCGCAACGAAATCCATAGAAGGATTTTATCTGCCTCCACTACCTGAAATCCCGTGCTCTCAGCTTCAAAGTATTCGGGTCTTTCTTGAGCTAGCGCGCGCAAACTGCGAATAAGATCGAATTCAAGCGCGCGCTTCTGAAGCGGATAGAATCCGAGCAGTTGAATAATCAGGAGGAGTAAAAGGATGACTCCAGTCTGGCCGATCGAAGCCTTTCGCAAACTCCCATAGCCCTGAGAGAGAAAAACCAGTCCTCCGCAGAAAATAATTGCCACTAAGTTTGTTAAAAATAATACGAAAGCCCCTTGCTCGAGCGAGAACGATGTTTCCAAACCTCGGTATTGGAGGTTGAGTAGTGCCTCGGGGGATAAAGCAAGCCCGATGCCAGTTACACAGAGGGGTGGTACCAAGGCTACGGCGATAGCAACCCCAGGTAAAGCATTAGCAATAGACCGACGCGTTCTAGCAAAGGTACCCGCACAGCCCGCAGCAAGAGCGATGCCTAAATCTAATAGGGTTGGCGTCGATCTCGAAAGAATTTCAGTGTTCGTCAGATCGGCTTCCAAAAAAAACGCGATGACGTAGGAGATTGCAAGCGTGTATGCAATACCAAGCAACAGCATGACACTGCTGTCCAGCAACAAACGTCGCCTGCCAGTAACTGCGGCGTAGGACAGTGCGAGGATAGGGTTCATCAGCGGTGCGACGATCATGGCACCTATAATGACACCCGCGCTATTTAGCATTAGTCCTAGAGTTGCAATTGCTGTTGCCAATCCCAGCATCAAAAAGAACTCAAACTTAGAGTTTGATTCGTTTTCAAATGCTGACTCTAATTCGCTTGCTGGTATGGGTGCTTCGCTGAAACGCTGCCACCACCGTGCTCGGTGCGGGCGAACGGTTTCGATCGGGGAATGTTTTTCCACTGGCAAGGACATAAATCAAACGCTTGTGACAACGACAAGCGGAACCGAAGATGCGATACGAGTCAGCATAGGCGATCGCTTAGCAGCACGGCAGCAGCAGCACTATGCACTCGATGGCACGTCTGGCAAAGTTGGATCGAGAAGTGCTTTGATAGAGCGGTCAGTCCCGAATTATCTGCAATGCGTTCGATTTATAAGTTGATTTTGACCGGTGTAGCGCTCTCCTGGAGTCTGCCCGCCCGTGCCCAACAAGTGTCTCTGGAGCAATTGTGTAGGAGTTTCCCACAAAACTCTCGGTGCGTGCGCGTCGAGCAAGGTTTGCCCTCAGTTGTCTCGGGGGTAGGCGTTCCAGATAATGGTACTTGCACGCCGTTGCTGGAAGAGCAGTCGGGCACCGACGAAGTGGTTGCTGGGGGCGGTTCGTTGTTGTCGGGAGTACCGCTCGTTAATATCATCGCCGGTCGCGGCAATCGCAAGACTAACTTTCTCGTACCTGCAAGTCCACCTTTTTCGTCCTACATCGTCCAACTTCAGGCGTTAATGACGGCGGAGTACCGCATTACCCTGACCTTGGACTATCCAAACAGATCCAACGTGGAAATACTGCGCGAAGGCTTGATGTTATTCGAGCAACAACTTCACGGTCTGAGCGGTTCCGCCCAGACCGGTCAGCCTTCCCGCCTGCGAGTCGACGCAAGCAGCACGAATCGACCATCAGCAACCTATCGATTAGCCGCTTATGGCTGCCGCTAGCTTCCCGACTGGACAGACGTCTCGATCGCCGTTTGGTTAGAACTGCTTGCCGATTGCGCCCTGGAGATTCGCGGGGGATGTTGCGCTCACAATCGGGCGATCGCCGACCGACGCCCGATCGCAGCGGGCAGTTGCGGAATCGGGTTGGGGTCGCTCCCGTTAGGATGGCAAGCGTGACGAACGAGGGAATGCTAAATCGATGGTCGAGCGATCGCCTGCCAACACGTTGATCGTCGCGGGGAACCGCGGGATCGGGTTGGGATTTGTGGATAGCTTGCTGGGCGATCCGGCGATCGCGCGCGTCTTTGCGACCTTTCGTCACCCGGAAACAGCAATCGATCTGCGCGATCGCGAGCGGCGCTCTGAGGGAAAGCTATTCTGCCTGCCCCTCGATGCAACAGATGAAGCCCAAATCCGCACCACCGTTGCCGAGATCGGCGCAACATGCGATCGCTTGCATTTAGTTGTTAACTGCGCGGGCATCCTGCACGATGCAGAACTGCGTCCGGAGAAGAGCCTGCGCCAGCTCGATGCCGAGCACCTGTCGCGCTACTTTGCGATTAATAGTATTCCGACCGCACTGCTGGCCAAGCACCTACTGCCGCTCTTGACCCACGACGAACGCAGCGTGCTGGCAACGATTTCGGCCAAGCTCGGCAGCATTGGCGACAATCACTTGGGGGGGTGGTACGGCTACCGCGCGTCGAAGGCAGCCCTGAATATGTTCGTGCGGACGATCGCGAACGAGTATCGCCGCAAGAGTCCCCAGGCGATAGTGGTGGCGCTGCACCCCGGCACGACGAACACGCGCCTTTCTCAGCCCTTTCAGAAAAACGTGCCGCCGGAGAAGTTGTTCCCGATCGAACAGACGGTCGCGCAGTTACGCACGGTTATCGACGGACTCGATACCCACTGCTCGGGTGAATTTTACTCGTGGGATGGTTCCCGTTTGCCGTGGTAAGCTCTGAATCCACAAGTCCTTCAGACCATCGCAGCTCGGCACAAACGCGACAAAAACAAGAAATGTTACCAAGCTGCGAGCTCGGATAGTAATCTCGCAGCTTGGCAACATCGCTCGTGTATCCTCGCCACAACCTGATGACGTGGCGCACGCACGAGTTGTGACAATGTTTTCATGACGCGATCGCCAACCATTTGCTATAGATTGCACGATCTCGACTGCTCCGAAGCGTCCTGCGTCGGTAACGGTTGTTTGGTTGCCAGCTGTAGCTGCCGCAGACACTGCCAGCTCCCCGAAGAATAGGTCCGGCGCGTCGAACGCGCTCAAGTCGAACTGCGGTGCGAGCGCGCCGGTATCGATGCCCGGTTCGTGGAGAACGCGCAGACGAGTGTCGCTCGGTCCTAAACAGACGCGGTGGGGAAACAGCATCGGCAAGCGGCATATCTTCCCATTAATTGCGTCGAAATCTGCGCGATCGCTGTCGTAATCTGGCTTACGCCCGGCGACACTAAAGTTAAGCCACGGCCGGACGAATGCCTCGCGATGGGATTGATAACTCATCCGTGTTGCCTTGTGTCTCGGTTCGTGAGACCTTTGCCCGATGAGCAATATCTCCTACTAGAGCTAGCACTTCCACGCAGAAATCATCTCCAACTGAGTTTGGCTCGTCGGATTCCTTCCCCCTCAGTTTCTGTGACATGGAGAAGATGATGGTCGACCGCGGCATCCAGGTCGCCTACGAGTCGATTCGGAAGTGGTGCCGAAAGTTTGCCGAAGCAGAGGCTAACAAAAATTCGCCGCCGTTGCCCCAGACCTGCGATCGGTGGCTTCTTGGCGAAGACCTCATCAAAATCAACGGCAAGTCGTACTATCTCTGGCGAGCTGTCGACCGGCGCGGTCGGGTCATCGACATTCTGATGCAGAGACGACAAGACGAGGCAGCCGCCGACAATTTCTTGCGCAAAACCCTCAAGCCCCAGGAGTGTCCTCCCCGAGCTATCGTCACGGACAAACTCAAGAGCTGCGGTGCTTCGAAAAAGAAGCTGCTTAAAGGGGGGGGTAATAGCACGAGGGCTCGATCGACCGCGCGGAGAACTTTCACCGAGTAACGCGAGTGGGGAAAGGCGAATGGGTTGGTTCAAATCTCCAAGTCAAACCCAGGGCCTTCCGGTTGACCAGGGCCTTCCGGTTGACCTTCGAACCGAAACGAGGACATTTCCACTCAGTCAGCACAAACTGAGCGAGCAGATATTGGGAGGTCATAAGCCAGCGATGTGAAAGTTGGCGGGAATTGACAGGAATGAACGGGGTGGCGTAGTCAACGATCCGATGCTTCCCCGCGATAATTAGTGTCGATTTTCTGAAGCACACCGTTAAGTTGACAATGCCCACCGGAGGGATTGCTTGTGCTTGTATGGTGAACATCACCAGCGGCACACGTTCGACCGGTGGTCAGCCAGAACAAGGCTCGGCCGGTGTCGCGCAGGGTTTTAGGTGGAGGTTCGGCTGGCGGATTAACCGATGGTACGACAATCGGCTTGACAGCGATACCGCGACTGCCTAAAACAATTTCGCCAACCAGACGTGCGCGCGGCATGTGATGTTTGGAGGTAACAAGGTAGACGCTGTCGACACCGCTGGCTTGCAAGTCGCCGACGAGGGTCGTGAAATTGGTGACGGTATCGACCGCTCGGTAGTCTAAGTGCAAGCGATCGCGCGCGACACCGGCGTTGCTAAAAATTAGCTCGGCATACCATGCGGGGCTGCCAGATGATACCCACACCGGCAGTTCGGGATATTGCTTAGCCAGCTGGGCGGCGTAGCGTTCTCGCTCCTCGGCACCACCTAGGACGAGAACGGCCTTTGGAACGAGCATGACAGAGCGACAGCGCCACCCGGCAATTGCCAAAACGAGCGCTACGAACAGCACCAAATGATAGCGTTTAAGGTATCGTTTCATCGTTTTTTGGCGCGCTCGCCCGCACACTCCTAAACCATGCTCATCGATCGTCGAACGTAATGCTGGCAATCCTCTCGTAAGGCGTCGCCCGCCAAGCGCTTTTACCTCTGCCCGAGTTTATCGCGATCGCCACGGCACTGCAGCGAGTTGTACCGACCGAAGCGCATGCTGCTCCCTCCGCAGACGCCGCAATTGTTGGAACTGTTGCCGACTGTTAATTATGCTGCAGTCACAGTAAGTGAGTAGTTTCATCAGCGCCGGGGCAAGGGCTGCAGTTGGCAATTGCCTCTAGAGCGGTAAGGTATCCGTATCTGGAGCGCTTGCCACAAGGTTTTCATGCTGCATATCACCGGTACGTTTATCGACGAAATCACTCACGACATCCCGGCCCAGAACTGGGGTGCGAAAGAGTGGGCGCGGGATTTCGATGCCATGCAGGCGATCGGTATCGATACGGTGATTCTTATTCGCGCGGGCTATAAACACCAGGCAACCTTCGCCTCTGAAGTGCTAAGCGATCGCGTCGGCATTCTGCCTGTCTACACCGACTTAGTGGATTTGTTTCTCACCGAAGCCGAACGTTGCAACATGCGTTTCTTCTTCGGAACTTACGATTCCGGGCATTACTGGCACAGCGGCCAGTATCGGGAGGAAATCGAGATCAACAAAGCCTTCTGCGACGAGTTCTACGAACGTTATGGCGATCGCAAGGCATTTGGCGGCTGGTACTTCTGCCACGAAATTAATACTTACGACAATAACGTTATGCACGTCTACGAAGATCTGTCGCGACACCTGTGCGGATTGTGCGACGTCCCCATTCTGATCTCGCCATATATCAAAGGCATCAAGCAGTTCGGGACCGAAGCGATTTCCCTCGAGCGCCACATCCAGGAATGGGAATCGGTATTTGCCCGTATCGAGGGACTGGTCGATATCGTTGCGTTCCAAGACGGCAACGTGCCGCTTGCCGAGCTGCCCCACTACCTAGAAGCCAACTGCAACCTCGCCCGTCGGTACGGGCTGCAATCCTGGAGTAATGTCGAAAGTTTCGATCGCGATATGCCTATCAAGTTTCCCCCGATCGACTTTCGCAAGCTGCGTTACAAACTCGAACAAGGCGATCGCGCGGGCATCAATAAACTCGTAACCTTTGAGTTCTCCCACTTTCTCAGTCCGAACTCTGCATACCCCGCCGCGCATCAACTTTACCAGCGCTACCGTGAGTGGCTGCAGCTTTAATCGGACAGATCTTGAAGCGAGATCTTCAACACTTGTAAACGTGCAACCGCTTCGCCCGAGCGTATCGAGATCGGTTTCGACGTTGATAAAAAATTACAAAAAATAACAAGCAGCAATAAAATCGCGAGAGAGTTAGAACTCTATCGCGATTAGTGATATTACGTTACTGGCATTCGCTCATTTTCATTCGGAGCATCGCGAACCGCACGGCAGTTTGCGGTTCTAGGATGCAGCACTGCTTCCGAACGTTTCATCAACAAGCTTGCCGAGATTTGCCCACAACTCTTGGCGGGTGTCTTGCTTCCAAAGGTAGCGGAATCCAAACCAGACACTGTAACCGAAGCCGATCAGCTCGAAGAGCGGGGAGAGCAATGGGAAACTGTTAAGCGCCCCAAGCAGCGCCCGAGTCATGACAACCGCCACTGCTGCCAGCAAGATAAGTAGCAGCGTGACGAGAGGCTCGCGAAACTCGACGAAGAACTCGACGACATAACCGCGCAGGTTGCCTAATATATCTTTCGTCGTCTCTGCATATACCTTCCAAGGTTGATCGGTGGAGGGGGCCGATGCACTTGGGGAGGTGAGCATGCCGCCCACATCTGCATTTGCGAATGCGGGTTTTTGTTCTTCGAACTCCTGCGCCGCAGCTTGAACGTTGGGATCCACCATGCTTGACCTATCCTTTTCTAAGTCGAGACATCTTAATATGCCGGATGCTAGCCCTCTTTAGAGGTCGGCCAGCTTTCTGCCTATATTATCAGAAGCCTCAGAACCTTCAGTGGCTGGCGCGAAGGATTTTCCAACGACACCTAAAACGCAGTTCGGTACGGCGATCGCGATCGCGCTTAATGGACGGCGAAACGCGGCTCTGGTGCTTCGCTCAAGGCAAGTTCGGGGGCAAGCTGGCGGCAGTGAATGGTACAGGAGTTATTGGGACTTTCGATCAGTTCGATGGTTTCGAGGGTAACGCCTAAGTCCCGCGCGGGGGCCATCAGCAGGCGGGCGATGTAGAGAGCGATATTCTCAGCAGTCGGCACGACCTCGGAAAAGTAAGGAATGTCCAGGTTCAAGAAGGTGTGATCGAGCGGCTCGGTAACGCGATCGTCGATCGCCTGAATCAGCGCGCCCAGGTCGACGGACATACCCGTGCGTGGGTCCATATCGCCGGTCACGGTGACCGCCAAGTGGTAGTTGTGGCCGTGACCGTTTGGGCGGGCGCACTTGCCATAGGTGGCGTAGTTTTCAGCCTCGCTGAAGTCGGAGCGGGCGAGACGATGGGCGGCGCTGAAGTGGGTTTTGTGCGTGAGGGAAACTTGCATGTCGTTGCCTCGGTAATCGACCCAGAGCTCGGGATGTTCGTAAAGGCGCACTGCCGTAAGCGGCAAGTGCGGCACGAGTCGCTGCCAGATAGCGTACGCGATGTTCTCGGTGGTGGGTAAGGCGGCTTGAAACTCCGGCCAGACCGTATTCAGGTAGGTATTATCGAGCTGTCGAGTAACGTGTTCGGCGATCGCGGCTTTGACGGCGGACAGGTTCATAACCATGCCACAGCCATCGATGTCGCCGGCTAGGGAGACGTAGAGAACGTAATTGTGACCGTGACCGGGGAAGCGGCTGCCCGTCCCGAACTTCGCTCGATTTTCGTCATCGCTCAGCTCGGGCAACCAGTAGCGGTGACTGGCAAAGAATTGAGCGCGGCGGTTGATAATGCACTTCATCGGGTACTTCTACTGGGCACCCTAACGGGCGCTTTATCCGGATGGCACGTGGCGCGCTGCGCATGTAAAGTTCGGTAAACGCGCACCCTCAGGATAAACGACGGGGGCGGCGTTTGTCTTCCGCAACCTTTCCTACTACTTCTAAGGGTAGATATCTCGACCTAAAGATCGCTGGGGCAATGTCAACTTAACAGCATGCTTCAGAAAACCGCCGCAATTTTATCGGATGAATGCCTCAGTCCGTTGACTACGCAGCCGCGTTCATTCATATCCAATCCCGCCAGCTTTTGCATATGACTCGCGACCTCCCAATATTATCCTGCGCTCAGTTTGTGCTGATGAAGGTGGAAAAGTCCTCGTATCGGTTCGACGTTGACCGGAAGCCGGGGCACGATCTTGAGATTTAAACCGACCCAGCCGACTTTCCCTCACTCGCGTTGCTCGGTGCGAATTCTCCGCTCGGTTGGCCAAGCCCCTGTACTATGCGTCTTCCATACTTTTGAGGAGCTTCATTTTCGCCGCACCTAGCTCTTGAATATGTCCGTCACGGTAACTCGGAGAGGCCGCTCAAAGTGGTGTCGTGCTAGCGTCGGGTTTGCGATAACTTCCAAGCAGCCGTTATTCAATTGCCGGTGGGTCCTTTTTTCGTAACTCTTCTTCGCCTTCCGCGGTGATTTCCTCTGTCTCGCTGACGAGGAAAATCAGACGTAAGTCGGTATCGATTTCACTGCTGACAAACTCCTGGACTAGGCGAACTTGCTTGGGCGTAATTTCCACCGCCGATTGCACGCTGAGATAGACGAGCGGCGGATTGGCAGTCCAATCCGCCCGCGTCCGCAGCAACTCTACCTCGGGCTGTCCGATCGTGACCGTGCGGCGGACTAGCGTCTCGGCGATCGCGTTTTCCAGTCGATCTTGTTTGAGAAGGCGAGCGAAACTCGTTCCCAACGGCGTAAAAAGGAGCAGTGTTAGTGCCAGCGTCCACCAGAATGCGTTGGTAAGGCGGGCGTATCCGGAAAGGACGAACACGATCATGCACACCAACACGATGCCTAGCAGGTTGGTCGCGTACAGCAATATCGACCCGCGACCGAATGCCCAGAGATCCTGGGAAAGAGTCAATCCGGCCACGCAGAGTGGCGGCATCAGCGCCACGGCGATCGCGGTGCCGGCCAGTGTGTCACTGACCTGCGGGCGTAATTTTGCAAAGCCGCTGACCCCACCGGCAGCTAGCGCGATGCCTAAGTCCACCAAATTTGGCTGCGTGCGCGACAGGACCTCCGAGCCAAACTCCTGGACGTCGAGCAGCTCGCCGGTGCCGTATGCCACAAAAAAACCGAGAGCCGTGCCGCCGAGCGTTGCAACGGCAGCCTTGTAAAACAAGCGCGGATCGCCTTCAAGAGCGCCGAACGCAAGAGCCCTAAGCGGCGTCATTAGCGGTGCGATCAGCATTGCCCCAATGATGACGGCGGTGCTGTTAGAAATCAAACCAAAGGTTGCGATCAGACTGGAGCTGAGAATCGTGACGACGTACTCTAACGACCAACTCGCATCTCGCATCAGTTCGTGATGCAGATGCAACCAGCCTTTGGGATGGGTTGTGGGTTGGGGGACTACGTGGGGTACTACGCTCCAGACAAGCGGGCGGGCGCGGTCGATCGCGGCGGATATCTCTTGACGATACTGGTTTAGATGCTGGTGCAGCAAGAGCTTGATTCGTTGGAGCCAGACGACAATTTGCTTGAACATGGGTCGCTCTCGAACGGATCCGGAGCCGTCGGGATAAAGCTAGTTCGTAAAGTAAACCCTAAGGGACTGGATCGCCTGCAAGCTCTGAGCTTCTGAGTGAGCTTAGGCGACGTCCAAACCTCAGAAGCTCCCTTACTATCTGCGGACTTCGGTGGAGTTTACGAATCAGTTGTTCGGGCTACCGAGGTGGCGATCGCGCTATACCCCAACAATACTCTGCCTCACGCGATCGGCCCGCCCCCGTTCGGGGAAATCTTGGCAAGGGCAAGCCTAGCGTTCGCGCCGCCGAGATTCCCTGATGCGTGGAGTCTCCATCCTCGTCGCGAGCGAGGGCGGTACGTCGAGTTTTTCGGGAAAGCATGTTCAATAGCTACCTGAGTCGACGCAATTGATCTGCTGGCGCATCGAGGTTCTTGTGTTGAAAGGCGCGCGGTTTATGACCCGCTTTGGGGCTGACGGGCTCTTTTGTCCCTCATGTGTTGTCACCAACTGGGCGATCGCCTCCTTAAGAGTGCCAATCAGCCCGCACCCCTGCCTGCCGTGCTCGACTTGCCCCTTAGCTGCCCAATTCTCGACCGTGCGAGAACTGCAGCTCTTGCCAGCCGCTTTGATGAACGCTGCCACCCCGGCTGCTGTGCCGAACTGCTCCACATATTGCAGCCCCGTTTCGACCACCACCGCAGCCCCTAGCTTGAATCTCTTTATTTATGAACAGCTCGGGGTGTTCCCACCCCCGGAATGTTGCCCGAACAGGACCCCCGATCGCCCGAGTGCAAGATTTTTACAAACTGTCTCACCGCCAGCAGGGAATCCTTGGAACACGAATTCAGTACATTAGTGCTGCAACCAAGGCTGCGCTGGGCGATTGCAGAGAGCAAAAGCATTGGCAGCGGGAGGCAAAGCGTGCGGCAGGTTCTTGCGACCCTAGGCGTTGTCATCGCCGGTCAGATCTGGGCAATCCCTTCGATCTCCAGGGCGATGAGCGGTTGCGCCAAAGGTCTGTCGAGTGCTACCGGATCTGGCTTAAGTCGCTGCTGCGTGCGGCGATTCGAGGCCGGGGGCACGAGGTAGTCGCTCCGATCGCGATCGTGCACGACAAAGAATTTGCATGTGACGAGATCTTGGAAACTGGCTATCCGTACCTTGCGCCAAGTTGGAAGCAACCGACCTCCGAAAAAGTGGTCTACGCCTTGCTAGGCTTGCTCGATCGCCTGCGGGCGGGCGATCGCCTGCAGTTGAATTGCCATTGCAAACTGCCTGGAGAAGACCGCAGATGCCACGCAGATGTAATTGTTGGCTGCCTGGAATGGATCGCTCAACACTCCGACGATCGCCCCCTGGTTCGGAGGGGAAAACGCCAACAGTCATCTCCTCGATCTCGGCGGGTGTCCGCTTGATGCGATCGCGCGATTGACACCTCGCCAGGCATAGGGGGGGCTAATCCCGCTAATTGTTGCTATGAGCTCTTGTCGCAGGGCAGTGGTTCCTCGTGCTCATCTGACTTCTGGTCTACATCCGCGGAAAATTGCGCCCGGGTAACCGGAGATGAAACAGAGGTTACTGGCTTTACCTAGAGTGTCTCCCACCAGGTTGGCTCCCACCAGGTTGGCTCCCTCCAGGTTGACTCCCACCAGGTTGGCTCCCTCCAGGTTGGCTCCCTCCAGGTTGGCTCTCTCCAGGTTGGCTCCCTCCAGGTTGGCTCCCACCAGGTTGGCTCCCTCCAGGTTGGCTGCCCACAAGAAGGCTCCCACCAGGTTGGCTCCCTCCAGGTTGGCTCCCACCAGGTTGGCTCCCCCCAGGTTGGCTCCAGAGCGAGCTTCTGTTGCGATCAGTTCCCGGACTTCATCAATGATTTCTTCGTTCTGCCGCTCTTTACCAAAAAGAGAGAAATAGACTCGCCAGAATTCCAGGACATTGTTTGGATCCAGTGGGATTTGATGGTCCCTTTGTAGCCGCACGGCTCTCTCGATAGCCGTCAGCCTAGAGTTGGTTGCAAGTTGGGCTGTGATAACCGTTAAGCGCGTTTCAACTGCGTCCCGACGAGCCTCGTAACGACTGAGTGCCAAACTGTAGGCAGCAAAGTGGATTCCCAGCAGCCACAACAGGAATCCACTCTTTCTGGCGTGCACTAACCGGTCATAAATCAACCCGACCGGAAGGAAATCGAAGAAAAACCAGCGGCGAACATCCTTCTGGACTATTTGTTTCTCAGCCTCAAGCCAATAGCGATGGCCGCAATCCTCCGGCTTACCGTCTGCCTCCCACAACTGATAGGCAAGCTTTTCGGTCGCGCGGTGGCGCTTAGCTGCAGCAGAATCCTTCCACCGATCGGCCAAGCTACGGTTGTGTGGGTTCTTTATCCAGTTCCAAAAGTCGTCGAGCTTGTCCGGTCCGCTATCTCGCCAGCTCACTTACTGTTCCTCTCCCCGACATCCCCGCCAGCCTACCAGAGGAGGGGTCTGCGTGCTTTGGCGATCGGGGGGGTCACTGGTAATACTGATAATGACAGTTATGGGCTCTTGTCATAGGGCAGTGGTTCCTTGTGCCCATCTGGTGCCTGGTCTGGGCAGTCTCTGAAGGAAACTATGCCCGAGGGGAGGTGGGTGTGGCAGAGGTGGGCGGCTTCGCTTAGGTTGGGTGCCCGCAGCTCTGATTCCCCCTGGTTAGCTCCCCTCGGATTGGCTCCCAACAGGTTGGCTCTCAACAGGTTGGCTCCCTTAAGATTGGCTCCCTTAAGATTGGCTCCCACCAGGTTGGCTCCCACCAGGTTGGCTCCCACCAGGTTGGCTCCCACCAGGTTGGCATCCTCCAGGTTGGCAAAAACCAGGTCAGCTTCCTCCAGGTTGGTTCTCACCAGGCTAGCTTTCTCCAGGTCGGTAAAAACCAGAAAGGCGTCCTCCAGGTTGGCTCCCACCAGGCTAGCTTCCTTCAGGTTGGCTTCCTTCAGGTTGGCTGCCTCCAGGTTGGCAAAAGCCAGGTTGGCTCCCACCAGGCTAGCTTTCTCCAGGTCGGCAAAAACCAGGTCGGCTCCCTCCAGGTTGGCAAAAGCCAGCTTGGCTTCCGCCAGGTTGGCTCTTTTTAGCCCAACTTCACTAACAGCTTCTGCTGCGATCAGTCCCCCGATTTCATAAATAATTTCTTTGTTCTGCTGCTCTTCCCCAAAAAGAGAGATATAGACTCGCCAGAACTCCTGCACATTGTTTGGATCCAGTGGGATTCGATGGTCCCTTTGTAGCTGCACGGCTCTCTCGATGGTTGTCAGTCTAGAGTCAGTAGCAAGTTGAGCTGTGATAACCGTTAAGCGCGTTTCAACTGCGTCCCGACGAGCCTCGTAACGACTGAGTGCCAAGCCAAAGGCGGCAAAGTGAATTCCCAGCAGCCACAACGCGAATCCACTCTTTCTAGCATGCACTAAACGTTCATAAATCAACGAAACTGGAAGGAAATCGAAGAAGAACCAGCGGCAGAAACCCTTTGTGAATGAAAGGCTGTCGAAGAAGAACCGGCGGCAGAAATGTTTCTGGGATATTTGTTCCTCAACCTCTAGCCAATAACGATCTCCTGAGTCTTCCGGTTTTCCGTCCGCTCCCCACTGCAGGTACACGAGCTTTCCGGTTGCCTGGTGGTGCTCCACGGCAACTTGCTTCCGCTGCGCTTCCAAGGTTTCCCGAAGCCCCTGCCCGCCAAGGGGTTCTTCCTTGCTTTTCGTTTCCGCCACAGACCAAACTCACCCACTGCAACATTGCCGTCACCCTACCAGAAGAGGGGGGCACGCGCGTGCAGTAGCGATCGCCCGTTTGACTCCACCACAGACAGCGTGCGGCAGCAGTGCTTGTTTCTAGCAAGTGTGCTTAACGTCCGAAGCGGGCTAAGAACTCGTCGCGTGTTTGAGTAGCGATCGCTAGTAAGGCTCGCGCTTGTTCGGTCTCTGGAAACTGCGCGATCGCGGTAGCCGCCCGAGCCAATTCGTCGTCGAGGGTGCCGTAACGTAGCTGCATGAGATTCTCGGCGCTTGCCCGCGCGTTCTCCTGGCGCGCCTCTTGTCTGGTCTCTTCACGCCATCGTAAGTATGCGGGTGACAAGTTCATGAGCACTTCCTCGTCGTCCTGGTTTCTATTTTGCCGGACCTCGATGGTGTAGCGCCAGTTCTCAAGCAGCTCCAGCACCCGCGCCACGGTCGGCGACCCCGGTAGCGCGCGAACCTCCTCGATCGCCGCACGCTGCACTCGCCCGCGACCCAGCTCGCGCAACATCAAGGTTTCTGGCGTTACCGGGAGCTGGTGGATGGCGATGAGGTTGATGCGGTAGCCCTCGGGTCCGGCGTAGATGCCCGGTAGCCAGTTGGGTCGAGCCGTCGCGCTGAAGCGATCGCGAAAGGCATCCGAAAGGGTGGGCGAGAGTACCCAGAGCTGGGGCAGTTCTGCGGGCGTATCCTCACCGCGATCGGACCGTCGGCGCTGGTCGGCACGGAGACCGTAGAGCTTATTCAGGCTGTCTTCGATGTCGCTGTCTTCGGGGGCGTTCCGGAAGATTTCGAGGGCACAGGGTACGGTGCCGATGCGACCGAATAAGCCCAACAACGACGGCGCGTCTGTTGAGGGGGAAGCCGGGACGAAAAAGACATCGACCTGGCGGGTCTCGTCGAAGACGTCGAAGCTGGAGGTGGCGCGACCGAGGGGTTCGAGGAGGTCGGCGAGGAACTGTTTGGCGAGGTCGTCGTGGGGTTGGCGCGACATAGATTGCTTAACGCGATCGCTCCCAGTGTGCCAGATAGGACGCGATCGCGCAGGTGGCGAGCGATCTCCGCGTTGAGTAACTGGCAGTCAACTTAAAACTGGTGTAGGGTGGTTCGACTCGTTTGAGCTCGGAATTGGCATTTCTGGCGTTTCAGCAACGCAAAAATTTGGCATTTTAGAATTTTGCGTTGCTGAAATTTTGGATTTTTGCGTTGCTGGGGTTTCAGAATTTTGCGTTTTCGTACTACTTTTGCTTGTACTACTGAGAGCGATCGCGGGTTATTCGCAACAAGAAGCGATCGCCTGCTAACCGGAAATAGGCGAACACCCCGTCCTGTTTGGCTTCCCCCCTCTCGAATTAAAAAATTACGATTATGGGCTCTTGTATTGTCGATCGTTAAAACCCAAGCAGTTAGGTTATGGTGTACCCACTGGTGAAGGAACGTGCAAATTCTTCGTAAGGATGGGTTTAAAGTTCGCGTGTACCCAAACGACCACGAGCCAGCCCACGTTCACGTTTACAAGGCAGGCATGGAGATGAGGGTTGATATCTCTAGCCTCGAAGACGGGCCGGAACCTCTGGATGTCCAGATGGACAATAAGAACGCGCTCAGAGCACTCAGGCTCATGAAGCAAACCAGAGTCAGTTGCTCGAGCGGTGGAGGGAGATACATGTCTAGTGCACCCTTTGAAGAAGCGCAGATGCTGGATAAGCTGTCCCGCGCAAAGATGGTAACTGAGGCGTCTGCCGAACCGCGGGCTGTAGAGGCTTGGTATGACGAACCGAGAGATATGGTCGTCGTGTGTTTCGACAATGGCACTGAGTTCGGATTTCCACGCCAGCTGGGACAGGGGCTTGCAAAGGCGTCTCCTCAGCAGCTTGCGAAGGTAAGGGTTACTCCCCTGGGAACGGGGTTGCAGTGGGAGACCCTTGACGTTGACCTGAGCATTCCTCACCTGATACAAGGCTTTTTTGGAATGCGTCAATGGATGTCTGAGCTGGGCAAGCGGGGCGGGGCGTCGAAGTCAAGTGCTAAAGCTCGAGCTGCGAGAAGCAATGGGAAGAAAGGAGGGAGACCGCCGCAACCGAATGCACGCGAAGAGTAGAAAGTTAGCTCGAGATAGTTTATTACGCACCCGGTCTCCGCAGCCCGAACACGATCGCTACCCCACCCAGCACCATCACCCCATATAGCGCCACCGCCACAGCACCAGCCCCACGGTCATCGTCACCACAACTAGCAGCGATCGCGTCTTCAACTGGCCCACCGCCAGCATCACTGCAAGGGAACCACTCCAGCTCAGGATCTGATGTGCGATCGCTCCCGCACTTCAGGACTTTTAGGAGCGATTCCGCCTTAGGCTGCACCACGGCAGCGGTCTGGGGTAAGTTGTTGACGATCGAGTTACCCGCGATCGCGTACTTTGCTACTTTCACCACTTGCCTTTCGCCAGCATATTTCGCTCAGGAATAAGCGATCGCTTTCGAGCTCCCCGGCCGTAACAATTTCGTTGAGGCTGTGATAGGATACCCTCGCTGAGGGTAGAACTGCAGTTATCGCCTCAAGCTTTTTGGTTGCTCTCACACCTCATCAAATATCAAAAAGAGCTACGTGAGTGCATTGTTGCCCACATTAGATGTGACACCA
The DNA here is from genome assembly GCF_000473895.1 of Rubidibacter lacunae KORDI 51-2. Lineage (NCBI taxonomy): Bacteria > Bacillati > Cyanobacteriota > Cyanophyceae > Chroococcales > Aphanothecaceae > Rubidibacter > Rubidibacter lacunae. The sequence goes on from NZ_ASSJ01000076.1 coordinate 57,907, forward strand.
GTCATTTAAACTAAAAATGTCAAGTGCAATCGATCCCCGTATCGAAGAGAAGCCTCTACCTCCCGGGCAGAATGGCCTTCCGTTGATTGGTGAGGCGCTTCAGGTTTTTGGCGATAGGAATTTTACAATTGCGCGACACCGAAAATATGGAAATGTGTTTCGGACTCGGATTTTTAAAACACCTACCGTATTCGTACGTGGCTTGGAAGAGTGTCTCTTTGTGCTGCGCAATGAGGGGCATTATTTTCAAAACTCTTTGCCCGAGAATACCCGAAAGTTATTCGGAGAGCACTCTCTTGCCAACTCAACTGGGACTGCACTAGCTCACCGTCGAAAGATACTGTCCCGGTCATTCCGACCGCGGGCTCTCGATAGTTATCGCAAATACATTGAAGAAACGGCTAGCCGCTATCTAAGACTATGGGCTGAACGTCGAGATATAGTCATGTATGACGAGCTGAGTTCGTTCTCACTCGACCTAGCATGGAAATTATTTGCCGGGATTGATAATGCAAGTCAGTCTGAAGTTGGCAAATTGCTGAAGACCTGGTTTGCTGGATTGTTTTCATTTGGTCCAATTTTTCCTGGTGGGCGCGCAGCAAAAGCTTTTCAAGCCCGTCAAAAACTTTTCGATTTTATCAGGCAGGAAATCGATCGACGCCGTCTTGAGGATGATTTTGGAGTTGATATTCTGAGTATCTTGATTCAGTCTCGCGATGAAAATGGTTGTGAACTTTCAGATCGAGCTATAGTTGACATTTTGTTGAATATCCTAGGTGCAGGCTTCGGGACGATGACTTCTGCACTGACGTCTTTCTTCTTATTGGTTGGGCAACACTCAAATGTCGAACAGAAGCTGCGTGCCGAGCAGGATGAACTTGCAAGGGCGCAACTGCCTAGGGCTGACACGATTGATAGGATGGTCTATTTAGAAGCCACCTTCAATGAAGTTTTGCGACTTTATCCGCCAATTGCCGCAGGCTTTGTCCGCGTCATTAAAGAATGCGAAATCGCAGGTTATCAGATTCCTGAGGGATGGATTGTAATTTGGTCGATCGATGCTACTCATCTTGGAATTGAAAACGATCCCAACGCTTTCCAACCCGAACGTTTTTTGAGTTCACCCCCTACAGATTTTATTCCCTTCGGAGGAGGCATGCGCGAGTGTTTGGGCAGGGAGTATGCCCGATTGGAGATGAGAGTGCTCTGTTCAAAAGCCTTAGCACATTATGAGTGGGAGCTTCCACGCCAAGATTTCACCATGACGACCTTACCAGTTCCAAAGCCAAAGAATGGCTTGAAGGTGCGTTTCCGGCAGCGTGGCGAGAAGCAATGATGACGCTATCTCTTGGTGTTTGGTCAGCCACTAATTTTCCTATAATTCTGGTGACCTGCGGCGGAGCAACCCACAGGACATGTCCGATCGCAGTTTAGGCACTGAATCATCTAACAAGTGGGGATGTAAGGGGCGATCGTGTCCGCGCTGTATGCAAAGTATCAGTGGATGAGTGGGGAAGTTGACTCAACACAAAAACCAAAGTCAAGTCCCATTGAGGCTTGCAGATAGGTAAGTACAAATTTACTTCATTTGCGGCAGTGCTCGCGCCTAAGTAGGCAACCATTTAGACCCGCTTGCGAACTTCGACCGTGCGATCGATCTGGAAGCCGACTTTGTTATTGCCTACGCCAATCGCGGGACAGTGCGCGGGGCAGTCGGTCAGCAGCAGCTTGCTCGGGAGGACCTGCGAGAAGCATACGTTTGCTGGAAGCTAGCGTTCGAGCTCGTTACCTTACGGCATCGAGCAGTCGCGCATCATCATCCTGCGAGAACTCGATTGCCAGCGATCGCTGGAGCACGAAACAGAGCGACCCCGGCAGAACCGAGTTTGGAGGCACGCGTGCCGGAGTGCTCTGCATTCACAGCCGTTTAGTGCCACTACTGTCCCTGGACGATCGCGAGCAAACGCAAGGCGACGTCGATGTCAGTCGGAACCTCGCTTCTGCGATCGGAAAGCGGACGTTGAGACTGCTCTACCAAATAAGCTTGAACGATCTGAGAGGCGAGTTCGGCCGCTTGAAAGAGCGCGACGCCGTACTGCTCCTGCATGTTGTCATATGCTTCCGACATACCACAGCCTCCCAAAATGTGGAATTTCTCCCAACAGCTTACCCTTATCGCACCATTCTGATGCCAGGTAAATCGGCGGCGATCGCACCAGCGAACTTTCTCCCGTTGGGAGCGCCCAAGATGTACTACGAGGCCCCGAACTCGAAGCAGCAAGCACGCTCAATTCCGCGGTGAAGGCGCCTTTACCGTCTGCTCCCCAGCCTTACCGCTGACTGCGGACGAGGTCGATGGTCAGTTCGCGCAGTTCTTCGAAAAACGGCTTTTGACGCTGTACATCCACCAACGGCAGCTTTTGAGTCAGGGTTTTGTAGTGCTTGTCGCGGGGGTTGGGATGATAGGCCAAAAGCAAGCTCAACCACGCGCTCGTGCTGCGAACCTTCTGCGCGCGATCGCCGGCTCGAGAGTCAGTCCCAATGGTTTCCGCGATCGCGAAGAGGGTATTGCGATAGATATCATGCAAATTTTCGTGCAAGAACGTCTCCCGTTCTTGGCGCTGTGGTGACTGTCCGGAAAGGGCAAAGACCATCGCGCTCAGCAGAATACCCACCAAGCCACCCACACCAGCAGCAATGAAAATAACGAGACTGGAATTGCTGTCGAACTCTCCAAACCCGCTGGCAAGGTCGTTTGCGAACGACTCGAACATGGCTGAATTCCTCGGCAAACAGTAAAGGTGGGAATAATCGGCAACGGCGATCGCCACTAGCAGGCGGGATCGTGAGTTAGGATTCGGAGCCGTTCGGCGAGCGAACGGCCGCTGAAGATCCGGCATTGAGGTGCGCGGTCGCGCGCGCGACCGCCGCATCCAGCGATCGCGCTCCGGGTAAAGGGACGGTCGTCTCGGCCGCTGGCGCAGCGGCCAGCAAGCACGATACGATCGGCGGCGGCATGGCAGCCGGTCGTGCGGTTGTGGTTTCTCGACGGAGCAAGCGCCAGGCTGCTCCAGTGGGACGGTTGACGCGCTCCTCACCGCCGCGAGCGGTTGCTGCAGTTGTGGGTTGCGATCGCACGCTAATTTGTTCGGCCAGTCGTGTCAGCGCCGGTGCGGTGCCCAGGGCCACCACCAGAACAACCGCGATCGCCTCGTCGGCAGCAATTTCGTTGAGGGCAGCATCGAATTGGCAGGCGATCGTGCCGGCCGCATCGGCATCGTCGAGCAAGACGCCCGCTGTGTCCTGAGCGAGGAGGAATCCACTGCTCGGAACGGCTCCGCGTTCGCTGAGGGCATCGCGAGCGGCGAGCACCAGACCGCGACTGGTCCCGATAATGGCAACGCGGCCGTCGGCACGGTCCCAGTCGAGGCGGGAGGGAGACGCCGTGGCGGCAACCGGCGCGTCGAGATCGGTTAGCCAGTCGCGGTGGCGGCCGAGAGCGCTATCGTTGACGTGAATTTTGCCGTCTAGGGCCATGACCTCGCCATCGAGTCCGATGGCAAGTGGGTCGATTTCAACGCGATCGAGGTCTTTGCTCGCGAGCAGGTAGTACATTTTCTCGACAATCGTGCTGACCGCATGAACGTGCGGTCCGCTTAGCCCCATTTTGAGAGCGAGTTGCCGCGCGTGGTAGGGGGAAAACTCGCCTTCGACGACCAGATGCTGAAGGGTGCGGGCGATCGCGTCGCGGTCGGTGCCGCCGCAGGCCGAGCCGAGCAGAACGGGTCGTTGGAGTCGGCAATCGACGACGACCGAGAGAAAGAGCTCGCGCGCGGCATTGTAATGGGCTTCGGCCAGCAGCGCGCGCGGGCGCTCGCCGCGAATCGGCAGATTGAAAATAGCCTGTGCGGCCGCGATCGCGTCGATCGTATTCTCCACGCGTCGTATGCCACCGACCTGTCCGCGCTCGCCGGCACGTACCTGGGATTTGAGGACGACTGGGTAAGGTACTTGCAAGCGCTTGAGATCGGCTGTTGTGTCGATACGCTGGGACGGCAGGATGGGAATGCCGACGGTGCGGAAGAGTTCTTTCGCTTGGTATTCAAGTAGGTCCACAGTTTGCGCAGAGTTGGGGCTTGCGAGTACGGATTGTTTTGATTGTGTCAGCCCCTGCCCCGAGCAGCAAGGTTGCCGTTTGCGTCCAAGTCCGAACTGCCGTGACTCGGGTCGACCACGTTATCAGGATCCAGACGCTCGTAAGAATTGTGATAATGACAGCAGTTTTGCACACGCGCTCTAGCTTGTCGCGAGACGGCCGTAAGTAACCCCGTTGCCGCGGGCCGATTGATATGTTGGAGATGCTTAAAGATGGGCTGGACTTCATTCGCAGAGAACTCGGAGCGGTGTTTGAGGTTCCGGAGCCAGACGAGAGCGTGCCCCCCCAGCACCCGCCTTACCATTACCACCAGCTGCCACTGGGATATTATCAGCCACCGTCAACGCCCAATTATCCACTGCCTCCGACTGCGGCTCCCGAGGCAAGTCCATTACCGGAAACAGCTCCGGTAGCACCGGCAGTTGCAGCTCCACCAATACCTGCTCCGCCCGTTCCCCAAGCAGCCGAGCCGCAGCTGGCCTATCCGACAACAGCTCCTGAGACGCAGGCCTCGCTGGTGCCTCCAACCACGCCCGAGCCCGCGTTGCCGCCACAGGTAACCCAGCAGCAGCCCTCAACACCAGAGGTTGGGCCGCCACCGCCACCGGTGCCGCCGCCGTGCAAGCTCACGCGCGCCGACGGAATGCTTGCGATGTTGCTGGAGAGCGAACTGAGCAAACTGAGCACCCCGCCGTCGGAAACAGCTTCCATCGCGAATCCGGAACTATGGGACACCCTAGAGAGCGAACTGGGCGATCGCGAGCCAATCGTATCTTCGCCAGTCTGGGGGAGCCTCGAGCGCGAGATCGCCGTCGCCAGGTCGGTCGAGCGCCCCACACCTGGACAAGCAACCGTACTCGATCTCGGACTTGATGTCGAATTGCAAGCACTCCTAGCACCCACCGATGAAGGCGACGAAAACGGCGAATTATGATGCCAAGGACCGGTTTTGGAGAGCTATAAAGGTCTTTTTGTTACGGTATCGTGCGTTTTCAAGCGTCCCACGAATACCTTAGAAACGTTGCTTTGCCCGGCACCCTCGAGATAGCAGAATCATGGCAAGTGTATCTTCGGAACTCACATTGATTTTTGACATGGTAACCGTGCTGGGATCTGCGACGATCGCCGGCTACGTTGCTAATCGTCTCGGACAACCCGTTTTGTTGGGGTATCTCATCGGCGGCATTGTCGTGGGACCTGCCGGCTTGCATTGGGTAGTCGATGAAGAGGAAGTTCAAGTTCTGGCTGAAGTTGGAGTAGCCCTTTTGCTCTTCGCCCTGGGTGTAGAGTTTTCCCTGAAAGAACTCCTCCGCATGCGAAAGATTGCTTTGGGAGGGGGAACGCTCCAAATCTTCCTGACAATAATGCTCGGCGGTGCGCTAGCCTACGGTACCGGATGGGTCAGCACGATTCCAAAAGCTATTTTCCTAGGCTCAGTGCTCTCGCTTTCTTCAACAGCGGTCGTGTTGAAGAGCCTCATCGAACGCAATGAAGTGCAGACAGTTCACGGACAGATCATGCTAGCGTTGCTGGTCGTGCAAGATCTGAGTCTGGGGCTAATGTTGGCCATTTTACCTGCCTTAACTCAGCCACCGGAGGTGTTGGGGCAAGCCTTGCTTGTTGCTGCGCTTAAGGTCTTGCTTTTTATCATAGGAGCGCTCGTTACAGGGAAATACGTTATTCCGTGGCTGGTCCGACAACTCGCTCTCAGCGGTTCCCAAGAAATCTTCCTGTTAGGCATTTTGGTGATTTGCCTTGGGATTGCTCTGCTCAGCGATCGCTTAGGTTTGGGTATTGCGATGGGAGCTTTCGTGGCGGGGCTGACAATCTCCAACGTGGAATACGCGGATCATGCTCTAGACCTTGTGTTGCCCATGCGAGACGTATTCGCGACACTTTTTTTTGCCTCGATCGGACTGTTGATCGACCCTCTCTTTCTCTGGCAGAATGCCTGGATCGTTGCGGGACTCGTGGCGATCGCGATGGTGGGCAAAGCAAGTTTGGTTGCGTCTATCGTCCGGCTTTTCGGATATCCTCTAAAAACCGCCCTTGTTGTGGGACTTGGGGTAAACCAAATTGGGGAGTTCTCTTTCGTCTTAGCCGGTGTAGCTCGGAGTCAAGAGTTATTCTCCTCGAACCTATACAATCTGGCATTGGGCACAACAGCGGCAACCTTGTTAATCACCCCATTTTCGCTTAAGTTGACTCCATATTTGATTCAATATTTAGAGCGATTGCCACAGTTGAATCGATGGTTCAACCTCAACCCCGAACCTTATTCGTTTGGGCTAGAAGAAAACTTAAGGAATCACGTCGTTGTTGTGGGATACGGGCGCGTAGGACGAACCCTAGTGCGCATGTTTTATTTTCAGCGCTATCCCATTCTAGTCATCGATAATAACGAAGCGGTATTGCAACACCTTCGAGAAAGGCAAATCCCCTACCTTTTTGGCGATGCCTCAAGCTCGTTGGTTTTAGAAAAAGCTCAACTGTCCGAGGCGATGGCGATGGCGATCGCGCTTCCCGATCCCGTTGCTACCCGCTTGACTCTCAACCGCGCTCTAAGCATTGCCCCAGACCTAGACATTACAGTACGGGCTCATCTCAAAGACGAGATCGAATCCCTCTATCAGCTAGGTGCCCAGGAGGTGGTTCAACCTGAGTTCGAGGCGGCATTAGAAATGGGAGCTCACATGCTATTGCAATTAGGAGACTCTGCTTATGCCGTTCAACAAGTGGTGCAACGCTATCGTACCGGCCATTACCGGGAAATCCTACCCGAGCGGGCTGAATACTGGAATTTGAAAGAGTTAGAACTTGCCATTGAGGGCTTACATCACGAATGGTATAACGTCACTCCAGATAGCTTACTAGCAGGCGTGACTCTCGGAGCTGCTAATATTCGCCGTCGAACCGGTGCGACGATCATGGCTATCGATCGGCACAAACGTTTTTATCAGTATCCTACTGGAGAGATCGATTTAGAAGCAGGCGATCGGTTATTAGTCGTTGGCAGCCCCGAAGAACATCAAAACTTCCTCAAGATCCTGCGACAGTAGATGCTGCCGATATTGTTAACATTGCCGAGAACGTTCGAGGTTTGTGGTTGATGGTATCGTCGCGCCGCCTGCTTTATTTTGCCTACGGCTCGAACATGTTTACGCGGCGGCTGCGCGATCGCGCTCCATCGGCACGGCCTTTTGGGATCGCTCGGCTTCCCGGCCATCGGCTTGCTTGGCACAAGATCGGGCGCGACGGCTCGGCAAAATGCGATATCCGCGAGACCGGTCGACCCGACGACTTTGTTTGGGGCATCTTGTTCGAGATTGCTAGTGCTGAGAAGTCCGTACTCGATCGCGCAGAAGGATTAGGTTGCGGATACGAATACAAAACGGTAAGCCTGTTCGCCCAAGGGCTCGCGATCGAAGCAGGAACGTATTATGCAACTCACATTGATGTCTCACTACGCCCATTTGACTGGTACCTGAGTTTTGTCCTCGCCGGCGCGCGAGAGCACGGTTTGCCAAGCACCTACTTAAGCGCGCTAACCTCGATTTCTGCAGTGAATGACCCGGATGTCGACCGCCGAAAGAGAAATCTCGCACTCCTCCAAGGGGCATAGTTTTGTCCGGATCGAAGGACTTGCTGGGTTGGCGAGAGATTTCAAGCACGTTGGTCGGAAAAGTTGCCGGTGGAATGTGCAACTCTGCTCGAACTAGACTCAACGCCACGGCAGTTGTGTCGAACAACTCAAAAGCTTACGCGAAGTTGAAATCGATAAGCGACTTCGATGCTGGCGTCGGCGGTGCCGACGACGGGGTTCTCAACGATTCCTGCTCGAGTAAGGTACACGCGCGATCTGTCGCGCGCACGCGGATGCCCTGGTAGGTGGCAAACTCGAAGTAGATCCCGTCGGCGTCGGTATCGATCGGCCGATCGCCATGGAGGGTGGAGCGTCTATGGTTATTTTCAAGTAGCTCGAAGGTGTTGCTGTAGACAACGTCGGGGTCGCTGATGCTGAAGCGACCGGATAGTGACGCCATTGAAAATTGTCTCTGACACGCTGAGTTGCTGAGGGAAATAGGTATCTGGGGTCGTTGGAGTGGGTAACAGCGATCGCGCTGGCTGCCATCAAACTCTTCCACTGCAGAAGTTGGCGCCGTCTCATGGTCAAACCTCCTGATTCGCATACATTAGGCTGAATGAGGCGCGCGTCATCAATTCCAGCGGTATGACGACCAGTTTAGACGAGCCAGGTTGCATTCGGGTTGAATCACGATCTCGCCGCTACAGCAGACTAAGATCGGTTGCGAGTTTCACTTCCGGCCGTAGGTAGCACTAGAGTACAGCGGCATCCAAATCGTCCGGTTGCAATAGAGTGCTTACAGCACTTACCGAGAGGCGATCCGGGAGAGGGTACGAGCGAGAGCGAGTCGTCCCCAGATCAAGTGATGTCCTTGCAAAGACGTCATCGCTGAGTGCTACTCGCGGTTACTGGACGGTACGGGGGATTCACCTCTCTTCAGTTCGATCGGTTCTGTGGCTTTAGAGGAATTCCGTTGTTGAAGGTGACGTCACCGGCAAGGTATTGTTTGCCCTCAGGAGCAGGATCCACCGGCAGGCGCTCCTGCTCAACGTAGCGATCGCCGTCAAAGGTGTGCCTAATGTAGGCAGGCTCAACGCCACCCCCGGACTCCAGTCGGATGAGGTCGTTCCATCCCTCCGTTTTCTCGGCCGAGACGATGAGCGGCGCGCGACTAATTGGGAAGTTGTTGACCAGGGTGTATTCTCCGTCAGCTTCGGTGAAGAGCAGGAGATTGCAGCCACCGGTGCCGCAGAAAAAAGGTCCCATGAGGAGCACGAGTGTTTCGTCTATGCCGTCACCATTTAAATCACCCCGACTATAGATGTAGCGAGCGGGACCGCTGCCGAATTCACCAATTTCGGTGATGTAGTCGGGCGACACCTCCAAAATTGCCGCCTCGAGCTGGGCATCGGGCTCGGTCTGGAAGCGCACTACGTCGATCGGCTCCCACGCATAGATACCCCCATCGGCAAACAAGCTCAGATAAAGCTTGCCCTCTTTGAGGAGATAGGAACGAATGTATCCGGCATCAGCGGCAATCCGTTCGTCGAGACTCGGAGCCGGACAAAGAGCTTTGGTGGTTGCAAGCGGACCGAACTGGAAGCGACCGTTTGAATCGTCGTCACTGGGTTCGGCAGACCAGGTACCGTTGGCGCGATTGCAGTTAAGGCGCATGTTGACCGTGCCATCTGCATTGAGACGCATGATATATAAAGATGGATCGTCCGGGCGAATAGTCCCGATCTCCTCGCTCATCGATTGGATCTCTACCAAACGCCACTCAGTGTCTGCTAAAGCGACAATCGCCATCGCACTTTGCTCGGAAGCTTCTGCTCCCAGAAAAGTGGGGCCGAACTCTAGGTTGTCTAAGATCGCCCTCGCTGCAGGCCAATATGCATCGGGCATTGCTGTCGGATAGCGCAAGATCGCCTGAATGGCCTGCCCCTCGGCCTGACCGAGAAGCACGTAGCCGGATTCCTCGCGCTCGGTGTTGAAGGCGATCGCCATTTCGACCCAATCATAGGGAAACTCGGCTAGGTCGCCCTCGCCAGTAGGCGTCCAGCCATTGCTATCCAGCAGACCGTTGGGACCCCTAACCAACGCCTCAATCTCGTCTGCAGTTGCGGCTCCCTCAGGCAAAAAGATACCAACCTCGGCATTGTCGAGGGCGTTCCCTTGCGGTTTGAAGGTAAAGAAGATCTCGATCCCGTCTCCACTCCTATTAGAGGTGACGGTCATCGTCTCGGGATAGAGCGTGGTTACTGGAATGCCCTCAGCAGTCTGGTTATAGACGATCGAGGCATCAGTTTGAGCATCTTCGGGTGGTTCCACGGGAGCGATCGCGGCATCGGCGGGTTCTGCCGGGCTCGATTTTTCGGTCGGCTCGGGAGGCGGAGTGCGATTGCAGGCGACCGTCCCAGCAATCCCGAGGGTGGCAAACAAGACCATGATTGGCATTCTGACTGAGGTTCTGTTCATGGTTGTTAGAGGCTCAATGAGTACATCCTATGAATTTCGCAGTGTTACTGAGTAGCGCTTCAAGTAGGTTTTGTTACTAGGTGGGAGTGTCAACGCCAACATCGTCCCCGCAAATGGAATTCCCCTGGACCGAGGCAATAGCACCAGCCGCTCGTTCAAAGCCGACATAAACCAGAACGATCGCCTGACAATATTTTTTGGTTACTTGAAGATTTGTAACGCAATTGCGGCAGGAACCGCAGAGTTCGTGCCAGCCCCGCCAGCGATTCAAGATAAAATACCGAGTCGTGGTCGAAGCCTTCAACGAAGGTTTTGCAACTTCTTATCGGGATTGCCCGGATACCACTTACAGGGTGCGAACCAACTCTATTAGATCCTCGATAATGTCGCGATCGCCTTCTGCAAATATCTCTCGACCTCGTTGCCAGACTTAGGGACGGTAAAGACTTTAGCTTGTTCCAAACGTCTGTTTCGCTCGCAAAAACTGGTTATGGGATTTCATTCGCCCCGATAACACCCCTTAACTTTTTAGAACGACCAATCCGATCGCGGCTGCAACAGTCTCTAGGAGCATTCTTGAGTGACGCCTAACGAACTCAGTAGGGATATCAACCCGCAGCGAAGACTATTTAACGTCTAGCCCCCGTCCCTTCGAGTTGAACGATCGGTTGCAACAACATACGTCGATTCTGCGATCGCCCAACTCATTACTTACACGCATTCGTCGGAACCGGGTGTGTATTGACGTGCCCAATGGTCTGGCGGCTATTTGCCCTTAAGACCGAGCGTCGATCCCCAGCGAACTCTCTAGCTTTGTCAGCACGAGATCGGCGATCGACTGAATGCGTAACTTGCAAGCCCGAGTCTCGGTGGAATCGAACGAGCCGTTTTCCCAGAATTTATTGCTCCCGGCACCGCCGCCGCAAATGCCAAAATATTCGCAGGTCTGACGACAGCGGCCGACACCTGACTTCATGTCTCGATAGATCTGCTGAAACTTCTGGGTCGTGCAGACAGACTCCAGGGTGTCGGTTAAAACGTTACCCAAGACAAAATCACCGTAAGGTTGGGTTTTGACCGAAAGTAATTCCGGGTCGAAGGTGGAAAAGTTGCCTAAGCGATCGACGCTGACGATCGCGAAGGGGTTGTTCATATCCGTGTTGACAAGCCGCTCGTCATAATAGATCAAACTGCAAATTGATTCGAACTCGCGTAGTTTGAATTCTCCGTTAGTCTGAGTTGTGAGGTCCCAAAAGCGATCGATAAATGCTCGGTAGCGGTCTTCAATCTCGTGTTTCTGTAAAGACGAACATTGATTGACGCCTTCGGTCTCTTCCATGTTAAAACCGACATCCATGATGCCGTTTTCCACGAAGAAGTGGAAGAGTTCCTCGGGGTAGTCCAACGAGTCTTCCGTGATGACTGCAATCACATTCCAGTCGACCTCGTGTTCCTGTAAATATCTAATTCCGCGCATAGCAAGGGCATGGCTGTCTTTACCAGCACGGGTTTTGCGGTGGGCGTCGTGGAGGAAGGCCGGACCGTCAATACTGACACCTACGTGCACCGAGTGCTGCTTCAGAAACTTGCACCAGGCAGGGCCGATCAGCGTCCCATTGGTCTGAATCGAGTGGTTAAATAAGCAGTCGGTGGTTTTGAATTGTTGCTCGACTTTCCGAATGCGTTCGAAGGCAGACTCATAATAGGAAATGGGAACCGCAAGCGGTTCGCCTGCATGCCAGCAAATGGTGAAGCCTTGCCCGAGAAAGCGACTGGTGAAGACTCGTTTGAATATTGGTTCGATTAGATCCAGAGACAGCCGCTCTTTTAAGTGGCGATCGGGCAAATAACAATAGTCACAATCCAGATTGCAAAAAGAGGTTGGCTGGAGCACCACCAATCCGATAGGTCCGAAACTATCAAGATCGAGGTCGGCATCAGAAGCATCCACTTCTTCTAATCGCGAAGCAGTTGAGCGATTTGCTATCATGATTGATTTAAAATCTGGGAAAATACGATAACAGGCATTGCGGCTTAAGCGTTGATTGATTAAAACATTGGCAGCTATGCAGTTAGCAAAGCCACCGGCCAAAGCGACAGTTGATAAAACCTTCCCCTAGTTGAACTCTTAATGAAAATTCTGCAATCCCGCCATCCTATGAACTGGCTGCAATTGGCATAATCAACTTGCCGGCTCGGGCGTCTATCCAACCTACTCAAAGCCGATCTGAGTCTTATGCGGCTCCTTGGGACTGGGATAATTCACCCTCCCGTTAGCTAAGGGCACCGTGATTCGGGTGAACCCAAATCTATAGAGCTGAACCCCTCTCGGTCTGTTTGCGAGCTGGAAGGGTACGGGGGGTAGTAGCAGCTTGGTAAGACCTAACTGGTCGATCCATTAAAGGACCGACCATCCAGATCGTTATTGAGCATTCCAACTAACTAATCTAGAACTAATGACTAACGAACGTTGACGAAGCCACCACCACCACGTCTATTCACGAAGCCGCCGCCATCGCGGTTATTAATGAAGCCACCACTATCTCGCCATCCGTTCGGCCAGACCCGCCGGTTGGCGAACCCGCCGCCATTGATCCACCCAGCTTGCAAATGTTCTATCTCTGCTGCTGTCGATGCGGGCAGTTGGCCTTCTCTCTGACGTAGGGCAGCAGAAAGCCGGGTTAGGCGACTCTCCACTGATTGTCCGTGGCGATCTGCATGCAGTTCGGATAGGTCACCGGCTGCAGTTGCGGTTTGGGCAGTCAGTGCGGATAAAGCCATCATGAAGCCGACCAAACCTACTTGCGTACTAATTTTCAACGAACTTGCTCCTAAGAAACTCAGTTGCTATGGGATGGGGAACGGTATTCAGTTGGTTAGAACCAGAGGTGCTTTTGAAGGTGACTCCGAACCGTAATTTGGACTACTAATTCGAGAAACTAAAGTCGATGCCATCTGGCGGAACTTGGGCTCGGGTGAGTAGTTGAAAGCGGAAGAAATCATCAAGAAGTGACAATCTGTCTTCTCCAATTGGCACGACTCCCTCGGGACCAAACCACCGCTCGACAATCGCAACTGCTGCGGGGTCGCCGGTAATATAGCGGTCCATAAACCGAGCGATGCTGTAATCGACTAAGTTCATGAAGCTCGAGTTATCTTGGTCGGTCATACAGGCAACGCCATAGCGTATGGGCGGATTGTTAGAGAAGAACGTGTAGTTCTCTGCACCTCTCGGTTGCGTATAACCGTTGAGTAGAATGCTATCGCCGGCTAGAAGATCGATTTCCCCACTATCCAGTGCATCCATCCCGGCTTCGTAGGTCTCAATTTCAACCAGGACCGCATCTGGGTAAATCAGCTCTACGGCAGGTCGAACCAAGGGCCCGGGAGGAACACCCACTTTCTTTGCCGATAGTGATGTGTCATCGTCGAGGTCGGTAACCGACCGAACTAGCAACCGAGTGCTAGCGATTCCGTAGCTCATGGAGAAGTCGGCAACCAGATTGCGTTCCCAGGTAAAGATGACACCACAGCTCATGTCGATCCCTCTATTCCCCCGAAGTAGGGAAATGCGATCGCTGAAGCTACCCACTTCGACGATATCTAGAACGATTTCCTTGCCGAGGTACTGCTCCACCTCATCTCTAATCAGGTTGGCGATATCGAGGGAATAGCCTACGAGCTCGGATTGCCCGTCGGTGTATGAATATGGGATCAGGTTGGTCCTAGCACCAACTGTTAGAACACCCGTGCGGGCAACTTTTTCCAGAACCGTTTCCGCACTAGCAGTGCCGGCGAATCCAGTTGCAAGTAATATGCCAGTTAAGGCCGCAACTGATAGTTTTCTCAGCATGACAAACTCCTCAGTATGTTTAAATCCGAGTTGGGGATGGTAATTGTGTATTGATGGCGGGGAACGCCCTTGCCCGGTTTCCTAATTCTCTAACCCTAAGGTGGAATTTGGAATACGTTCGTGAAAGCCTACAGACTACCTTACGCATGAACCGCCGTCCTTTGCTGGTGCAACTGCCTCTAAGAGGAATACGGTCAGAGCGATAGTTCCAACCAACTGGATAGCTCCCACTCTAGATCGCGTGGGACTTACAGAAAAACCTTCAAGATTGGGAGAAGAAGATGCTTAGCAGCCGTACCGAATTCGAAAAGCTGCATCAATGGCAGATATTCTAGAACCTAGACGCTACTTTGGCAAGCGTTCGTGTGGCGTTTGCGTGGTTTCGGGCACCTTCTTAAAGGTTTTTTGGCAGCGAACCCAAAATTTACAGAAAAATGAGCCGATCGAGCAGCTGGAGGTCCTTGCTTAGGCAAACTCCATCTCTCCCCGAGATTCGGCCGAACCGCGCGAGGCACTAGGACCCTCTTACAAAGGGTTGGTGTGAGCGCGGCTACCATTGGTCGCGATCGCTCGAAGCCTCCTGAACTACTCTCCGGAACCACATTAGTGGTAAGCAAACACTCCTGGCTCGGATTCGAGAGAAGCGTCGACAAGGGGCTAAGCGGCTCCAGTCTCATGAACCAATCCGGCCATGTGCTTCAACAATAAATAGACTGGCTCGTCATCCAGTTTGGCAGTCTCCAGGTCATCGGCAAGCGGTCAGGGGCCGGGCCTTAGGACTGAGCCTGAGGGCTCTGCGCGATCGCCAACGCGCATTCGCTGAGCTTCGCCGAACAACATCGGCGAGACCAGCCATGCAACCAAAAACTCGACGACAGCTCCTCGCACCTGGACGCTCGTCTGCCCGTCCAGATCTCGACAATCGACAGCTCGGACATCATGGTCAAGAAGGGCCGAGCTGAATAAAATTGTGGGCGGACTTCCAGCTTCTGACAATTGAATACGCCATTGCGATCGCCGAATGAGAGCCTCGAGGGCGCAATCCTGGCAAACCCGCATGGGCTAACCCAGCCGCTGCTGCCAAGCCTTATCGGATTCTCATAAAGTCCCTGATGCGCGATCGACAACTACCCGGAGAGTCAGGTCTCAGGCGAGTTGCAAACGGCAGGATTTAATTAGTAGCGATCGCTTGACTGAAAAGCGCCCGCGTCAGCGAATCCAGCAACGTCCGGAGCATCCCCATGAACGGTCCCATCCACGTCGTCTGGTTCCGGCGCGACCTGCGCCTGCGCGACAACGAAGCGATTGCCAGAGCGGCGATCGGTGACGTGCCTGTACTGCCTTGCTTTGTCGTCGATCCATGGTTTTACGAGCAACCGGAAATTAGCGCCCACCGCGTGCGGTTCCTCTTCGAATCCCTAGCCGACCTCGATACGAATCTACGGGAGCGAGGCAACCAACTTTACATATTCTCCGGCACCTCCGTTGCCGTGTTGCAAAAACTGACGCAACAACTGCAAGCCCAAGGCTACCGTCCTGCCTTATTTTTTAATCGCGACGTACAAGTCCCATATGGCGTCGATCGCGATCGGGCGATCGCGCGGCTCTACCGCGAGCAAAAGCTGCCCATACATTTGGGGCTCAATTACTTCCTGCAACCCGACGGCGATCGGCGATCGGAGTGGCGCGATCGATACTACAGTTACCTGCGGCAACCGCAACACCCCACGCCAAAGTGCATAGTTTCTCCCAACCCCCTCACACTGGACATCCCGCAACTCGGTATTCCACAACTCAGCTTCGCTGACCTGCAGCAAAAGTACGCCCACTTGTGGGAGAACGGCACGGATTTCTTTCGCGGCGGCGAGACGCGCGCGCAAGCGGCACTCGGTTCCTTTCTGGAAAGCCGCTACCAAGGCTATCACTGGAAAATCTCGCATCCGTGGTTAACTCAGCGTGGGGCGACCTCTCACCTTTCGCCCCACTTGACCTGGGGCACGATCTCTACACGCGACGCCTACCAACGCACCAAAGCTCGCGCTGCGGAACTGGCTGACAATCCCAAAGCCACCTTTGCTCTTAAGCAATTCCGCGATCGCCTGCGCTGGCGCGACAGTGCCGCCCAGCGGCTTTACCTCGACCCGCACTGCGTCCACCACAACCTTTATCCAGAATTTGACGACTGCTACACCGAAACGCTGCCGACCGACGTACATCTCAACCGCTTGCAAGCCTGGCAAAACGGCCGGACCGGCTTTCCCTTGGTGGATGCCACCATGCGGCAACTGCGCGCGATCGGCTGGACGAACTTCCGGATGCGGGCAATGTGTGCCACGTTCCTGACGATCAACTGCGGCATTTCCTGGCATCATGGCGCACTCCACTACATGAACTGCCTCGTCGATGGCGACCTGGCGATCGACCACTGGCAGTGGCAAGCCCAAGCAGGCATCACCAATCCGCTAGCCAAGACCTTCCGCATCTACAATCCGACTAAAAACCTGCAGGAAAAAGACGCCGACCTGCGCTTCGTGCACTATTGGGTGCCCGAGCTGCGCGGCTACAGCTTGCCCGACCTACTCGCCGGCCGCTATCTCGGCAAATGTAACTATCCCGCCCCAATCTTGGACTGGAACGCCACTCGACTCATCAATGGCAAGCGCGTCTCCGATCTACGTGCAGCCGTCCGCGATCGTCTTCAGCACGACCAGCAGCACGGTAGCAGCAGTGAGTATCTCCGCGCTGCCAAAGCCAAGGAAATAACCGAGAAATATCGATCCGCCAAAGACGAGCAATTCCGCGCCTACAAACAACAAGAACTTGCCCTCGGCCTGAATCGCCCTGGAAACGCCGACAACTATCTCCCTGGCAACAAAAACCATCAACGTACCTACGAACAGCAAGAACTCACCCTCGACCGCGAGCGCGTCGAACCCGACGAAAGCTAGCCTGGATTATTCACGAAGATTTTGACGAGGCCTCAAACTGTTGCTCTGACGAGGCTCCAATCTAGGTGTATAGAAACGCACTGTCATTGAGCGAAAAAGTCTGCAAGTCTTGCACGGCAAAAGCTTTAGGGTCTCCGCATAAGAGTTCATGAATAATCCAGGCTAGGATAGCGATCCAGCGTATATGGAATTAGTGGTGGTAGCCGGTCCCTTCCTCCGGTGTCAGCGGATTCATAACCGGGTGAGCGCGGAAATAGTCGAGGCAGCGCTTGATGTCCTCGAGTAAGAGTGTCGCTAAATCGCGGCTAACCCCTTGGCGCACGAGAATGCGCTGGATGACGATGTCCTCACAGTTTGCCGGCAGGGAATACGCGGGAACTTGCCAGCCACGGCTGCGCAGACGATCGGCGAGATCGTAGAGTGTGTAGCCGTGGGTATCGAAGCCATCCTTGACTTTCCAGCTAAGAGCAGGAATACCGGTCTTCATATTGCCGTCATATAGGATTTCAAACGGACCCATTTTGCCAATCTCTTCAGCGAGATACTGGGCGGTTTCGTAGCAAGCCGTCTGAATCTTGCGGTAGCCTTCCTTGCCCAGACGCAGGAAGTTGAAATACTGGCAGGCGATCTGACCGCCTGGACGCGAGAAGTTCAACGCGAAAACAGCCATCTCACCGCCCAGATAATTGACTTTGAAAATTAGATCTTCCGGCAAGTCAGCTGCTTCGCGCCAGATGACCCAACCGACTCCGAGGGGAGCCAGACCGAACTTGTGACCGGACGTGTTGATGGACTTCACCCGCGGCAGGCGGAAGTCCCATTCCAGCTCGGGCGCGCAGAAGGGGGCGAGGAAACCACCGCTCGCGCCGTCAACGTGAATCGGAATGTCCAATCCCGTCTCTTGCTGGAATTTATCTAAAGCGTCGTTGATGGCTTTGACCGGTTCGTAGCCGCAGGTGAAGGTGACTCCCAGAGTCGGGACTACGCCGATGGTGTTTTCGTCGCAGCGCTTGATGACCTCTTCGGGGGTCAGCAGCAAGCGGCCCCTAGCCATCGGAACTTCGCGTAGTTCGATATCCCAGTAACGGGCGAATTTGTGCCAGCAAATTTGCACCGGTCCGCAGATCATGTTGGGTTTGTCGGTGGTTTTCCCGGCCGCCTTCATTTTTTCGCGCCAACGCCACTTCATCGCCATGCCGCCCAACATCGCGGCCTCACTCGAACCGGTGGTGGAGCACCCCAGGGTGTTGGCGGCGTCAGGGGAGTTCCAGAGGCCGGCCAGCATGTGCACGCAGCGTGCCTCGAGTTCTGCTGATTGCGGGTACTCGTCCTTGTCGATCGTGTTTTTGTCGATGCACTCGTCCATTAGCTTGTGGACTTCTGGCTCAGCCCAGGTTTGGCAGAACGTTGCCAGGTTTTGGCGTGCGTTGCCGTCGAGCATCAACTCATCGTGGACCACCTGATATGCGTGGCGAGGATCGTGTTCTTCCTCGGGGAATTTGTACTTGGGTAACGCAATCGAGAGGTCGGTCGATGCGTATACGGAATCGTCCAAGTCCTGGCGGATTTTATTTTTAGAAGAGAGCGGCATGGTTTGGAATCTCCGGATACAAGGGTTTAAGTGGTGTGGGTTAGAGAGCAGCCAGCCCGTTCGCTGCAGCGATCGCAACTGGCAAGCTGGCAGCAAAACAAGGGGAGCGATCCAAGTGCTATCCCTTCGGCAGCATTAGCACGATGACCAATCCCCACAAGGTCAGCAAGGTGTTGCTGACGGCGTAAGGAACGGTGTAGCCCAGCATGGGAATTTGGCTCTGGGCAGCTTCAGCCACCATGCCGACCGAGGCGGTACTGGTGCGCGCGCCCCCGCAACATCCCAAATTTATTGCGGGGTGGAACTTGAAGATGTACTTGCCGATGAGGGGTGCCAGTATCATCGGAATGGACGTAGCCACAATCCCCAGCAGGAACAGCTGAACGCCAGAGGATTTCAAACCGGACACGAAGCCCGGACCGGAGGAAATCCCCACCACAGCGATGAACATGTTCAAGCCGACGTTGTTCATGAACCAGAGGGTCGGTCCGGGAATGCGGCCGAAGGTAGGATGCACGCCGCGCAACCAACCGACGATTAAACCGGCAATCAGCGCGCCGCCGGAGGTGGACATGGTCAGGGGTACACCTGCCACGGGCAGCGTAATGGCACCAAATATGCCGCCGATGACAATGCCGAGACCGACAAATACCATGTCCGCAATTTGGGACGGGCGATCGGGGTAGCCTATTTCCTTAATCAAGCGATCGGTATGCCGGCGGGTCCCCGCGATCTTCAGGATGTCGCCGCGATGGATGGTGGTTTTAGGCAGGATCGGGATGCTGACACCAGCCGCACCCCGCACGATGTCGTTCAGGTAAACTCCGCGGGCGAAGTCTCTTTGAGCCAGATCCTCAATTGTTCTCCCACTGAGGCTTTTGCGCGTGACGACTACATCCACCGATTCCACAGGAATGCTCAACAGGTCGCGACCGGCAACTTCGGTTGCCGTCTGCTCGATGGAGTCCACCAACACTTGTGTCGGTCCGGAGACGGCGATGATGTCACCGGCTTGAATAATTGTGGTCGGGTCGGCGTCGATGAAGCCGTTGCCCTGCTGAATGCGCTCTATAAAAATGCGTTCTTCGGGGTGCAATTGCTCGGCTTCGGCCACCGTCTTGCCGACAACCTGGCTATTCTCATCGATCTGGTAAGCGCGAATTTCCAGTTGATGCCAGGCCGACTTGAAATCTTGGCCGGGCTTACCCCCCATCTGGGCTTCATAGTCTTTGCAAGCCTCTTCAATGTTGGTTCCGATCAGAATCGGTCCCAGGTAGACGATAATCATACCCGTGCCCACTGTGCCCCATATGTAGGTCACGGCGTAGGCAACGGGGATTTGATCGAGCAACGCCTGCACTTGATCTGCTGTCAAACCAAGGTTGTTGATGGCATTGGTTGCCAAGCCAATCGACGCAGAAATCGTCTGGGTACCCGAGAGCAAACCCGCGCCGAAGCCCAGTTGTTCGCCGGTAAAACCACCAATCAGCGAGCAAGCGAAGACCGAAAGCAAACAAATTATCGAGATAACAACGGCAAAAATGGCTTGGGGAAGTCCGTCGGTAGCGATGCCGCGGACGAATTGCGGTCCGACACCATAACCGACGGCAAAAAGGAACATTAAGAAAAAAACAGATTTAACATCGGGTGAAATCGAGATACTCAACTGCCCGATCGACAAGCCAGCCAGCAGCACTCCCGTCACCGAGCCTAAATTAAAACTGCCAACCCTAATGTTGCCTATCCAATAACCAATTGCAATTGCTAAATAAATAGCCAATGCGGGGTTATCCTGCAATGTTTTGACAATCCCTTCCAGCACGGCTGACTCCTGGTTTCATGCTTCTTTATATCCTAGCCAAAAATAATTCCAGGCTGGGTGATTGAGAAAATTTTCGCGGAAGCGAAGGCATAGCGAGTAGTCTGAATTTCGAACTCCAGCCGATGGCGGCTTTGCTGCTGCTGCCGCCATGACGCTTGCGCAAGCTTAGGAGCTGCGTTGCCCCGGAATCGCTGCTTTCTAAGCAGCCTCCAGCACGCGCACATTGACGCTTCAACCCCTCCCAACGATGGGTAAATAGCCATTGCCCCGAAGCCATTGCAGGGTTAACTTTTCCCGCTAAGTCTGCAGAAAACGTACGGCAGGGGCTGCAAGCCTTGTAGCGATGCCCGAGAAGCCGAGGATATTGAGATCGCACAACGGGATAATAAGGATTTTGAAAGCCTCGAAGACCTGCCGATTTATATTCAAAAACGATAACGGACCAATTTGCATAATGTTGACGACAGATAATGCAATCTATTTCGAGGAGTATCCGTTCCCGATCGGCCATCTGTCGCAGCACTTCCTAAAGTTTATATCAGGTAGTGGTTGCAGTTGGCAGTCGCGCGATCGCCTTGAATCAAAGCTCGATTTATTGTTTCCAGGTAGTCGGGAGTGCTGCGCGCGCGCGATCGCCGCTAAACTTTGGTGACGGCGCCGTCCCGGCGGTTCCTTGCCCATTGCCGTCGTGCTTCTGCTGCCATGACCATTGCCCGCTCGATTTGCGTTGGGTTCCTAGGCACGATCTTGTTAGGAACGCTCCTGTTGCTGCTGCCCGGCAGTACCGTGGACGGCGGCTTCCATCCCCTAATTGCCCTGTTCACCTCCACCTCTGCCGTGTGCGTCACTGGACTGGCGGTCGTCGATACGGGGACGTACTTCACCTTCTGGGGACAGCTCGTCATCCTGCTGCTGATCCAAGTCGGCGGGTTGGGTTACATGACGACCAACACCTTTTTGCTGATACTGATCGGGCGGCGAGTCGACCTACGCCAGCGCGTTGCCCTGCAGGAATCCTTCGAGCGCCCCTTCGGCAGCGGTAGCCGCAGCCTGATTCGCGCGATCGTATGGATGACCGTTATCTTCGAGCTGACCGGCACTATTGCCCTGCTGCCCCTGTTCGCCGATGCCGACTTGCCACTTTGGCAAGCCCTGTTTCACAGCATTAGTGCTTGGAACAACGCTGGTTTCAGCTTGTTTCCCGACAGTCTTACGCAATATCGCGGCAACGCGATCGCCAACCTCGTCGTGCCCTTGCTAATTATCAGTGGCGGTTTGGGCTATCAGATTCTCTTAGAACTATTCGGCTGGACGAAAAATTTAGTGGAGCGCCGGCAGTCGCGCTATGGCTTCTCCATGCACTTCAAGGTCGCCACCAGCACTACCGTCACCCTGTTGGTATTGGGAACGCTGGCTTTTCTGCTCGTTGATGCCACCGGACCGCAGGTACCCGACGTGCTCTCGCTGCCCGAGAAATTTCTGGCTGCGTGGTTTCAATCCGTCACTACCCGCACGGCTGGTTTCAATACCCTTAACATCGGCCAGCTTACGGATGCGACATTGTTTATCATCATCAGTTTCATGTTCGTTGGTGCCAGTCCCGGCGGTACGGGTGGCGGCATCAAAACCACCACGCTGCGGATTTTGCTGGGGTCTGCACGCTCCACACTGCGGGGAGATTCCGAGGTAGTCATGTACGAGCGGCGTTTGCCCGTGGCAACGATTTTGAAGGCAGTAGCCGTACTCTGCGGCTCGGCCCTAGTTGCAATCGGGACGACCGTTCTCTTGGCATTTCTCAATCAGAACATGCGGTTTATCGACTTACTCTTCGAGTCGGTGTCGGCTTTCGCCACTGTCGGCCTGTCCACCGGCATTACCAGTCAGGTCACGCCGCTCAGCCAGCTCGTGCTCGTAGCAACGATGTACGTCGGGCGAGTGGGCGTGTTAGTGTTCGTGAGTGCAATTCTTGGTGATTCGCATCCGACTGCAGTGAAGTACCCCGAAGAGAACTTGCTCGTCGGATAGGCGATCGCAGCAGGGGTTGACGCGAGATCGATCGGTCTTGCCCATTCCTTCCTCCCCGTCGTGTTAGGGCTATCAGTCGAGGCATCCTCATGGTGAAAAAGAAACCTCCTGCTCCTGGCGGGCGGGGTACATTCTCAATGCGGTCGCTGAAGTTTCTGAATAGCCTGCGTCAGAGCACCCAGCAGTTCGCCGTGATTGGATTGGGACGCTTCGGCCGAGCCGTTTGCGAGGAACTACACAATATGGGTTACGAGGTCCTCGGTAGCGATCGCGACGAACGTTTAGTTGCCCAAGTGCTTACGGATAAAATCGTGTCGCGAGCAATCCAAATCGACTCCACAGAACCGTCCGCCCTACAGGAGGGGGGGATATTCGAGTTTGACGTTGCGATCGTGGCAATCGGCAACTACGTCCAGGAAAGCATCATCACGACCTTAAACGTAAAAGAAGGCGGCGTTCCAAGTGTAGTCGCGAAGGCCTCTTCGGACATTCACGGCAAGCTACTGCGACGCGTTGGTGCCGACCACGTCGTGTATCCCGAACGCGATGCCGGCCGCGAACTGGCTTACTCCCTCACGAAACCGGCGATTCTCGAGCGCTTCGACCTCGATCCCGAACACAGCATTGTCGAGGTGCGGGTGCCGGAGCAATTCGACAACCAAACCCTCGCCGACCTCGAGCTGCGCAATCGCTACGGTCTAAATGTTATTGCGATTGGCGAGGGCGAAACCTTCGAGATCAACCCCCTGCCGAATTACCGCCTTGCCTCTGGAGCAGCAATGGTTGTTATCGGGGCGAACAAAGACATCCTGCGCCTGCCATTTGGAACGGTCCCGCTTAGCAGTGAGATCTCGCGCAGCAGTAAAGACATCTATTGACTCAGCGCTTCAGTGCTCCCGAGCTTCTGCGAGATTCGACTCCAGTCTCCAACGCGATCGCCTGCCGAAACTCTCCGACCGTTCTTGCGTCTTGAAACCGGTTACCCGACGCGATCGCCCTAGACGTGCCCTCGGGTTGCCTATCTATTGCGTCTGGGTTACAAGGCAGCAACTGTGGCGATTATTGCGCTAAAAGCTTGGTATTTGGAGCGTTACGAACCGATTCGCGAGGTCGTCAAGCGCCCGCACGACTTGCGCTTGAATAAAAACTCGTTGTTAAAGACGGGATTGCGCGCGGATTTTCTAGAAGAGCGCCTTGACGTGCAGAGCACGGTTTGGTTTCAGCGCTATCTAGAAGGCGAAGCTGTCGAGTTTTACATCGAAGGCAGTGGCGGCTACGCAATCGCTAACATCGACCTGGTTTCCCACGAAATCTACTTCGTCAAGCAAGATGTTTCCGCACGCCTCGACCCG
The DNA here is from genome assembly GCF_000473895.1 of Rubidibacter lacunae KORDI 51-2. Classification (NCBI taxonomy): domain Bacteria; kingdom Bacillati; phylum Cyanobacteriota; class Cyanophyceae; order Chroococcales; family Aphanothecaceae; genus Rubidibacter; species Rubidibacter lacunae. Next base: position 81,718 of record NZ_ASSJ01000076.1, read on the forward strand.
ACGATTTATCTGTGCTTCCAATCCGAGTACGAACCCGCTCGCTCGGCTCTCGCCCAAGCTTTAGAACGCGCGATCGCCAAGCTCGGCAAAAAATCGCGCGTTCCGCTGAGTCTGCAATCATCGCCGCGCCCAGCCGACGGACCGATGCGCTTGAGCAGCACGCAGCTGCGCCAGATCCGCAAATGTTTGCTGCTCATTGCCGATACGACGGCGATCGCGCGGGTCGGGGGCGATGAGGATGCAAGTCTGTTGCTGGGGTCGAATACCTGCGTGGAGTTGGGGTTTGCACTGCAGACCAAGCGTCCCGGCGAGATCTTGCTTGTGAGTATGGAACGCCCGAACCTGCGGGGGACCATGCCGTTTGACCTACCCAACCACCAGCAGCTGCAATATGGGACGGCGAAGGATCTCGACAGAAGTTTGCCGCAGATTCTGGAAATGTTGCTGCAGCGCTTCAATCTGTTTGTTTGATACAAGCGTGGCTGGCTCGGGTAGCAGGATATCGTAAGCTGTATCCGGAGTCCAGAACGGCTATGCGCAAAGGAGAACCCCGTGCCTAGAACGCCCGACGAGTACGCCGTGTATCTACTACTGTCGACCGGTCACCGCGAAGAAGTTCGTTTTCAAACGCTACAGGACTTCCAAAAATGGTATTCCGGCGAGCTGAAGGCTAATGCCGAGTCTAACGAGTTTATCAACGTCCCACTGCGGACGATTGAAGGCGAGTACATGGTCGTACGTCCGGCGTGCGTGGTCGGTATTCGAGTTGAGCCCGTATTCTCTGGCAGCGTCGAGCGCTACTAAACTTGCATCGGCTCTCCCCCCTGCACTTGCCTCTCCATCCCATCGGCTCGACCGCGAACGGCCGTTGTTACCACCCAACCGCACCGCTTCGCTCCGACCAGCGACCGAGCCGGCAACCATTGCTCGGAACGTTACCTGCCATTCAGCCGTCCCGAGGACGGCCCGGACCCACCCGACCTAACGACCGCCCTCGTATTCTGATGACATGTAGAGTCCACACCGCAACCCGCGCGATCGCCATCCTATTAGCGCTCGCGCCGATGCCGATCGGGGCAACATCATCCCCCCTGGCGGCAGAGCCTTTACCGCTACAACCGGTTGCCAACCAAAGGTTGACCGACGACCTCGGTCGCGATGACCGCATTCCCAGCGATCGCGCCGCGCTGTTGCTGGCGATCGATCGCAGCTTGGGCTATCTCGATACGCCAGCTTCCGTGGCGGCTTACCAAGATTATCCAGTCCCCGGCATTACCCGCGCGCGCGTGCGGAGATCGCTCGTACGCTTCCGACAACTCGTGCAGCAGACGAGCTCTCCAGAAGAACTCCAAGCCGCTGTCCGGCGAGAATTCGTTTTCTATCGCGCGGCCGGCAGCGACGGGCAGGGCACGGTCGCTTTCACCGGCTATTACGAGCCGGTTTTCGCCGCCAGCCGCACGCGTACCGCAGACTATCGCTACCCGCTATACCGACGACCGGCGGATTTCGAGCAGTGGCAATCGCCGCACCCCGCGCGCGCCGATCTCGAGGGACGGCATGGCACCGGCGCGGGCAGCCCGCTGGCCGGCAGCGAACTGGCGTGGTTGCGCGATCGCCTTGAAGCATTCCTCGTTCACGTTCAAGGCTCGGCAACGCTGCGTTTCCCCGACGGCAGCAGCACTAGCATTACCTACCACGGCAAAACCGATCGCCCCTACGCCAGCATCGGCAAAGAACTCGTGGCCGACGGGCACTTGACGCGCGACGAACTCAGCCTGCCCGCCGTGCTCGCCCATTTTCGCAGTCGTCCCGCCGACCTATCGCGCTATCTGCCGCGCAACGAAAGCTTCGTTTTCTTCCAGGAAGCACCAGCTGCCAGTCCCCTCGGCACGCTCAGCGTCCCGGTCACAGCCGATCGCTCGATTGCAACTGACAAATCCCTCATGCCGCCCGGCGCGCTGGCTCTTATTCACACCCAAATTCCAGATTTCGACGCAACCGGTGCTCTCATGACACCAACAGTCAGCCGCTACGTTCTCGACCAAGATACGGGGAGTGCTATTCGCGGGGCAGGGCGGGTAGACATTTTCCTCGGCAGGGGCACCGCAGCTGGCGCGCGCGCTGGTGAGATCGACTGGACGGGCGAATTGTACTATTTGATCGTGAGTGAATAATCTCGGGTTGCACGCAAGCAATAGCGGGTATGTGCACTGGAGTTTATTGGTGCCAAAAGCCCAGCAATTGTTGAAATCGTCCGTTTTTATATGTTTCTTGCTGAATCTCGGCTTCGATCGAGCAGTGTCTCACAGCGACAGCTTGCATTCTGACAACCTGAAATCGCAGAGATTTCAGGCGATTTTGGCGGAACTACCGCAGTCAGTTTGCATTAGCTACAGTAAAGGTAGCCGAACGAATCAGTCGCAACTGTGGTAACCACGCGCGCGATTGTTATCGACGAACTTTTTGAGCGCAATCTAAGTAGATTCAAGCAAATTTGCGTATGGTTTCCCAGAGCATAAACGGCGAGCTAAACGGCGAGATAGCTCGAGAAACAGGCGAAACGAACGAAACGCGAAGCTTGCTCGATACAATTTTGCAAGCTGCCGGACAAAACGACCGCTCGGAGTTGCAAACCTACCTGCGTGCCAATCTGGAGCGCGTCTACACGCTGCCTGCACCGGTGTTGCGTGCCGACCTCAGCGCGCTTCTAGCCGAGGGCAACACCGCGACCGGCATGAAGGCACTCTATGAATTTGGCAGTGCCATGCGCGACCTCGAAGTGGGCGATGCTGCCGTCAACCTTGCCGTCGCGATCGCGGCGTACGATACGCTGCTCGAAGACTTCGGGCAAACGCAGCTTAAGCAAGGGTGGGAGATCGTCGCCGACGCCCGCGCTTTGGCGTGCGAACGCCAAGCGCGCCTCAACGATGCCGCTGCCGTCGAGCAACGTTTGCTAGATCTCGACGACGCGATTGCCCAAGTTCGCGGGCAACTGGCAACGCTCCAGACGCGCGAACTGGCCCTTGAGTCGCGCTATTCCCGCGAATCCCGCGAGGTAGGAACGCCTCCTACACGGCGCGAGCGCGTCTTTAACACAGCAATTCTCTACGACATCGAGAATCTCACCAAAGGCTACAACTACGGCCCCGATCTGCTCGAAAACCTATCGCTATCGGCCATTTACAATGCTGTTTTGCAAAGCGATCGCGTCGGCGACGTAGCCATCCAGCGCGCGTATGCCAACTGGTCCGACGGACGCCTGCGGAAGCTGCAAACTGAAATCGTCAGCCTCGGAATCGATCCGATTCAAATCTTTGGCTTCGGTCGCGGTCCGTCTAAGAACGCTGCCGATATTCAGCTGGCGATCGATGCCATGGAGATTGCGTTTTCCCGGCCATCGGTGACCGTGTTTGTCATAGTCTCCGGCGACGGTGCTTTCGCGTCTTTGGCCAAAAAGCTGCACGAGCTTGGCAAAACGGCGATCGCCTGTGCCTATGAAACCCAGAAAAGCCGCGTGCTCGAATCGGTCTGCGATGCCTTTATCCCGCTCTCCGATCCCGAAGATGTGCTGGTAACGCGCTCCTACACCTCTCAACCCCTAAGCCCCGAAGCAATTGCCGCTCGGGCTGCCCTCGTCGATCAAATTCGCGCGGCGCTGCCGCACCTTAGTAACGACGTGCGGCTGAAACTTGGCGGGCTCGTGTTGCCGCAGGTCCGCCAATTCCTGGCTAGCGACATCGCCACCTTTGACGAACTTTACGAACGGTATCGCCAGCTTAATCCCGATGCCAAGCTCACCTCGCTGATTGCGTCTGCTTGTGAAGGGACAGAGTTCGATCTAGACCCGAGTCACCCCGCCAAACTCGTGTTGAGTGACGACTATGACAGCGACGACAGCCCGCGGACCGTTCACTCCGAAGAAAGCTACCGACAAATTCTGATGAGCGGCTACAAGCGCTACAAACTCGAAGCACCCGGCCGCGTGCGCGCGATCGCCTCAGCTCTGGCCGAGCATTCGATCCAGCACGAAGTGTTAGAAGAAGCAGCGCGCCGTTTGGCCCGCCACCTCTCGAATGGCGAACTCGATATCGGCCTGCAAGCCATCCGCATGACACTGTTAGCATTTTTGTCGGCAGACTGCTTCGAAGTCGAACTGAAAACTGGCATGCCGCTGAGTTGGACGTGCACTCTCAAACCCAGTCTGCGCGATTGCGATCTGCTACTAGAGCAATTGCGAGCGGGCGTTCGCAGCCGCCTCAGCGAGGCGCTCCTAGAGTACGACGAAGAACCCGATATCAACCTCTTCAATGTGCTGCTGCCCTAGGATAAGGTGCACGCGCGAGTAAATAACAAGGGCGGGTCCTAACGGGATGTTATGCATTCGGCAGCCCTAGCACGTTTCCTTTTCCGGCCACAACCGTGCCGAGCGGCCAGGCAGTCTGCCCGCAGTCGCGCAACAGCCCGAGGGCGAGCTCCACGTCCTCCGGGGACACGAGGGCGGCGAACCCAACCCCCATGTTGAACGTCGAGAACATGTCCGCGGGCGCAACGCCACCGGCCGCCGCCAGCCACTGGAAAACGGGCGGTACGTCCCAGCTATGCACATCGATTTGTAGCGCCTGCTCTGCTCCGAGACAGCGGGGCAAGTTTTCCGGCAATCCACCACCCGTAATGTGCGCCAGCCCGCGCACGTCGACTCCTGAGGCCTGCAAAGCTAGGATTGACTGCACGTACAGCCGCGTTGGCGTCAAGAACACCTCGCCGAGCGCGCGATCGCCTAGTTCCGGTAGGCGGTCGTCCCAAACCCAGCCGCCGTCGGCTGCAATTTTGCGTGCCAAACTGAACCCATTACTATGCAGCCCGCTGCTAGCCAAAGCGATCGCGACATCGCCAATAGCCACGCGGCTGCCATCGAGCAACTGCGAGCGCTCGGCAATACCGACGCAAAATCCCGCCAGATCGTATTGTCCCGCACCGTAAAAGCCGGGCATCTCAGCTGTCTCCCCGCCCAACAGCGCGCAACCGCTTTCCCGGCAGCCAGCGGCAATCCCGGCCACGACGCTTGCCAGCTGAGCGGGCAACAATTTACCTGTTGCCAGATAGTCCAGGAAAAATAGCGGCTCCGCGCCCATTGCCAAGACATCATTGACGCACATGGCAACTAAATCCACGCCTACCGTGTCGTGACAATTGCAGGCATGGGCGATGGCTAATTTCGTGCCCACACCGTCGGTGCCGGCTACGAGTACCGGGTCTGCATAGCCGCTCGGCAAGCGAAAGCAACCGCCGAAGCCACCTAAATCTCCCAGCACTTCGGGTCGGCGCGTGCTCGCTACGAGCTGCCCGATTTGCGCCACAAACGCGCGCCCCGCAGCGATATCAACCCCAGCTTGCCGATAATCCATCTAATGCTTAGTAACAGCGCCACTGACTTGCAATTGCCCTGCAATGCTGCTAGGGTCAGTCGAGTGTCTCATTGCGTTGCATTTTGTAACTATTCGTCGCACCCGCTTGTGTCATCCACAGGGTCTCACTATACGCCATTGAAAGCGCAAACGTTTGCGCCAGAAGCTTCTGATTAAGGGTGCTATCGGTTGTCGACCTAGAATTTAAGCCTTCCGCCAACAGCAAATGCCCGACCTTATCGAGACCAAAATCAACAGCTCCTTGTGACTCAGATCGCTCCAATTGGCGTGAGTATATGTACTCATGGTTTAGATGGCTCGCATGCGACAGGTGTGTGGATCGAAACAATTACTCGCATTTGATAGCAGCTCATGAAAAACATGTTTCAGAGTCCTCTCGCGGTTGCCGTACTGGCAGCGACCCTAGGAACCTCCAGTTTTGGTATGGTTGCGCCAGCTCTGGCCGGCCGCGAACCGGCGGTTGAGACCGCTTTGGCAAATTCTGCGGCACTGACCAGTGTATTCGAGCATCCTCATGAGGACACCTCGGCCGCAACGCTCTACGTTCGCCAAATCCCAGTTCTGACTTTCGTAAACACTGGAGATTCGAGCGGGTCCGACCCGAGTTCGCCGGTGAAACTGGCTGGCGAACGAGCCAATGCCGTTGCGGCGCGCGTTCAGCAGCTGGGGGAAGACTTTGATGCCGGCGCGCTGGTGGTGCGCTGGGAGCGCGAAGACGACACCTACCGAATTCTGGCGGGCGATGAAGAGTTGGTTCGCCTCAGCGACCGGGAGATCTTGCCAGACACTACCGGCGATCGCGCGCAGGATGCACTCCAGGCAACCAATCGCCTGCGTCGTCTGTTAGGTGGTGCAGAGCCGCTGACCGCTGTGGCCGGCCGCCCCCGACCGGAAACGGTCCAAGTTGCCCAAGCCGTTCGCAAGCAATTGCAAGGCGTTGCCTCTTGGTATGGTCCAGGATTTCACGGGCGACCCACTGCTAGCGGCGAACGATTTAACTCCAACGACTTGACCGCAGCTCATCGCTCGTTGCCATTCGGGACGAAAGTTCGGGTAACAAATACGCGCAACGGTCAGTCGGTGATCGTCAGAATCAACGATCGTGGACCATTTACGGGCGGACGTGTCATCGATCTCTCGGCAGCAGCGGCTCGCGAGATCGGACTGGTCAATAGCGGCATTGGCCCGGTCCGGATTGATGTTCTCGGTCGCTAACGCGCAATAAACAGCGCGACGCTCAACCCAAACTCAATGCACATCCGCCCAACCTTCAGAGATCTAGCAAGCAAATTTTCTGACGGTTATTGACGGTGCTTGTTTAACATCTGCTTTAGCCGTCTCTATCACACGCGAGCGAGCGTGACTGCCTGCGGTTGGCCTTGGTACTTGCCACGTCGCGTCGCGTAACTGACTTGGCACGGCTCGCCTTCCAGGAAAATCAGCTGTACGATCCCCTCATTGGCATAAATTCGGCAATCGGCACTCGACGAGTTTGAAAACTCTAGCGTCAGGTGCCCGCGCCAGGCAGCCTCAGCGGGCGTGAGGTTGGCAATGATGCCACAACGCGCGTAAGTGCTTTTGCCAATACAGATTACCGTGATGTTATCCGGAATGGTCAGGCATTCTCGCGCAACGCCCAAGCCGTAAGAATGAGCGGGCAGGATAAAGTAGCTGCCGCTAGTATCTTCGTAAAGCTGGGTGGGCTCTAGATTCTCCGGATTAAAATTCTTCGGATCGACAACTCTGCCTGGAACGTGTTTGAAAATACGAAATTCCCTCGAAGACAGGCGAATGTCGTACCCGAAACTGCCCAAGCCGTAGGAGATGACCGGCAGATCCTCAACCTGACGAACCTGCTGTGGCTCGAACGGAGCGATCATGCCCCGATCGGCCATGCGAGCAATCCAAGCATCGTTTTTAATCAAGGTTACACAGTTCCAAGTGACGGGACGCTGCAGCAAGGACTGCGACCGCGGCTGCCCCTCATATGGTGTCGCGATCGTCAACTGGGCTGCTATTGTTACTCAATACGATAACACCATATCTTCGGTAAACCTAGGGTGCTATTGCATGAATTGCGCTACAGATAGTGCTCGCGGTTATTTCACGAGTCAGTTGGTCTGCTGTGGGCAGCCTCAGGGTGCAGGAAGATGCTCGCGCCTGCACGGGCAACTCTCAGTTTCAGCGGTATGCCGCGATCGCTCAAAAACTCCATCACTGCGAGAGATCGACAAGCTTTTAGCGCGAATCGACGCGATCGGGCGGATTAGGATGCTCATGACAGTTAGGAGGCTAGGCGCGGAGAAAAGGACTCATTAATGCTTTCCAGTCGCGCGCGCAAATTTGACTTAAGAGTTCTATTGAAAGTGGGTTGGGGCCAGCCCAATTGCGCGGCGCTGGGACGAATCAGCTAAAATCGACATCAGCCGCGGACCCACAGCAGTATTTTTGGGCGCAGGCACTTGCGCCAGTCCGCTACCGTACCGTGCACCCAAACTCCCAATTCATGTCCGTTGAGTGGCAACCCGTCAGAACCTACGAGGATATCCAGTACCACAAAGCTGGAGGAATTGCCAAAATTGCGATCGCCCGACCGCACAAGCGCAATGCCTTTCGCCCGCGGACGGTGGTCGAACTGTTTGATGCTTTTGCGGACGCTCGCGAGGATCCGCAGATTGGTGTCGTGCTGCTGACCGGCGTCGGACCGCATACGGATGGGAAATATGCCTTCTGTGCGGGTGGCGATCAAAGCGTGCGCGGGACGGCGGGATACCTCGACGAAGCCGGCGTACCGCGCCTGAACGTTTTAGATTTGCAGCGGGCGATTCGCTCGTTACCGAAGGTTACCATTGCCCTCGTCGCAGGCTATGCCATTGGCGGCGGTCACGTGCTGCACCTGCTGTGCGACCTGACCATTGCGGCGGACAACGCCATTTTTGGACAAACGGGTCCGAAGGTTGGCAGTTTCGACGGAGGTTTTGGCGCGAGTTACTTGGCGCGCGTGGTCGGGCATAAGAAGGCACGGGAGATTTGGTTCCTCTGCCGCCAGTACAACGCTCAGCAGGCGCTGGAGATGGGTTTGGTTAACTGCGTTGTCCCAGTAGCGGACCTCGAAGCCGAGGGCGTACGGTGGGCGAATGAAATTCTGGAAAAAAGCCCGACTGCAATTCGCTGTTTGAAGGCAGCCTTCAATGCAGATTGTGACGGGCAAGCGGGTTTGCAGGAGTTAGCCGGCAATGCCACAATGCTCTACTACATGACTGAAGAGGGCACTGAAGGCAAGCAAGCCTTCCTGGAAAAGCGATCGCCCGATTTTCGCCAGTATCCGTGGCGGCCGTAAACTGCGACTTTGCTGTTTTGGCGCAACCACTCTTACGATCGGATGCGCTTTCTCCTTAGCGCATCCTCGCATTTGTCGACCCCGAGATCGAATCTAGGATGATGACTGCAACCCTTCGCTCTGCTTTACTCGCTACTGTTGCCGCGATCGCGTTTCCTTTGCCGGCGCTCGCGCAAACCAACAGCGACTTCGATGAATTTGCCCAGAAAGTTGCGCGTATCGGGCAAAACCTCGAGTATTACGCTGCTTATCAACTCCAGGCAACCGATTTCTCCGCATCGATAAAGCATTGGTTTGCCGATGCTCAGATGCGAATTGATAGTGTTGCTCTCGACGATATTGAAGTCCAAGGTCCAATCCGCATTTATATCAACAACGGAACCATTGTGAATTGCGTTGCTCCGGACGGAGAATGGCTATGCTTACAACTACCGTCGATGCAGGACGTTCCCGATGGGGCTGAGTTTAGCAACCTGGGATGGGAGGCAATTCGAACCGACGTGGAATCGTATCGCGGGCGCGTCAAGAAGCTCGAGAATCGCACGATCGCAGGCGCACCGACGAGCTGTTTCCGCTTTGACGAATCGGACGAGGCAATGGTATTCGAGGTTTGTTTCACCCAGGGAGGTATCCCGCTTTACCTCGGATCTGAGGGGGACGGTTACTTCACGTCGCTGACCGCAACGGAGTTTCAAACCTCTGTTGAAGCGGGAACCTTCGAACTTCCTGCCGTGCCCCAAAGCTTGCCTAACTTCCCGCAGTAGCGATCGATTCTCTATCCAGTTCCCTGCGCGATCGCGGCACCCGAGCTATATGGGTTAAGCGGCGTCAAACCAATTCCACGAACTCCCGTTCCAGATCGCGCAACTGGGTCATCCACGTGCTTGCTACGATTTAGCAATCCCGGATCTTACGCAGACAGGTCTCGCGACCTAGCAGAGGAGCAATCATGGCGACCACGTTCTATGGGGAACATGGTACTCAACTATTGCCAATTCCGCCTCTATCGTCACGTCAATATTTCCCCCTGACTCACCTCGCCGACAACCTCGAAAACTTCATTTACGACACCATCAACTGCCGCTTTCGTTGAGCCCTGCTCCCACACCACACGATCGGGGACCAGGTCCAGCTGCTCTTGCAGTTTGGCTCCAACACCGACATCAAGCTTGAAGACAAGGTGCTAGACCAGGGCCCCAGCCTCGCCACGGAATCCACTCCGGCGAAGCGGGACTTGGTTGCACGCGAGCCTCAGAAATCATACAAGCGAGGCTCTAACCGGGCGAACGCGGCATTGTATTACATTGACATACGGCGAATCGCTTGCCGATGCCTTGTCAGCACAACCAAATCTCGGCTCAAAGGTGTTAACTTTTGTTGCGCACCCTCAGGCGATCGCGCGGGCGCGTTCCTCGTGACCAGAGCAGTAGCAAGCAATAGAGGTTGGGGTCGCAGCGGGACTGTGTCGAGCGCGCGCTGCTCAGTCCTAAAGCATGGTGGAGCGACCGCTAGCTCTTCAGGGGGAGCCTTGCATCAAGTATCGATCGCGCGCGCGCGTTCTAGAGTGCCCCAAACTGACCTACACTATGGGTTGGCAATTTATGGCGCCGAGCATTTGTATTTTAAGGAACGACTTGGGAATGGCATTGGAAATCGGACAGAAGGTCAAGGTTTGCCGCCTGCGCGATCGCGTTGCGTCGGATATTGTCGATAAGCTGGGAAAAGTTGGCACCATAGCGGACTTCAAGATGACGGATGGTAGCGGTGTCGGCGCGGTGGTGAAGTTCGACGATCGCTCGGAAACCTGGTTCTTTGGGGACGAGCTGGAGCCGACGGGCTAGAGCTGCCATCGGAGGAGTCTACCAACCGGCAGTAACCCTGCAATTCCCTTCATTTCATGGCATTTATTCTCACGTTTTTGGGCAAGGGCGGTACCGGACGCACCACCGTCGGGATTGCAGCTGCTAAACGTTTGGCTGCCGAGGGTTCGCGAGTTTTATGGGCGACCTGCGAGCCGGGTCCGACTGCGAGCCTGCTGCTGGGCGCGACGTTAACGAACAACCCGCAAACGATCGCGGCTAACTTGAGCGCGGTGCGCCTGCATGCGCCGACGCTCCTAGAGCAGAGCTGGGAAGAAGTCAAAAAGCTCGAAGCGCAGTATCTGCGATCGCCCGTGCTCAAGGACGTATACGGTCAAGAGCTGTGCGTACTGCCTGGCATGGATCGCGCCTTGGTTCTGAACGCACTACGGGAATTTGGCGCGAGCGACGACTACGACACGATCGTATTTGACGGTAGCGGTAACGCAGACACGCTGCGGATGCTCGCGCTGCCGGAGATGTTGAGCTGGTATGCTCGACGATCGCGCCAGCTGTTTGCCGAATCCGATATCGGGAAAACGATCTCGCCCTTCCTGCAGCCGATCGGCAGTGCCGTCCTCAATGTCTCGTGGTCGGCGGAGGACCTTGTCAACCAGCAAGCCGCTCCAGCGCGGGATGCCAACCAGTTGCTTGAGGAGGGCAAAGCGGCCTTAGCCGACCCCCGTCGTGTTGCAGGGTTTCTGGTTGCCACCCAGGAGCCGGGCGCGATCGCGTCGGCGCGATATCTCTGGGGCAGTGCCCAGCAAGCAGGCTTGACGGTCGGCGGGCTGCTGCTAAATCGAGCGGTGGATGCCGGAGCGATCGCGTCGCAGTTTGCCCCCCTGGCAACGACCACACTTCCAGAGTCCAATGACTGGCAGGTGCTGAGCGACTCACTTCCGAACCTGCGCGAACAAGCCCTGCACGCTCCACGGCCGGTGGAGATCGACGTAAAGCAGCGACAGGTGCGCCTCTTTTTGCCGGGATTCGATAAAAAGCAGGTCAAGCTGACGCAGTACGGTCTCGAGCTGACAATTGAGGCCGGCGATCTGCGTCGCAATCTCATGCTGCCGCCACAACTCAGCGGGCAATCGGTCAAGGGTGCAAAGTTCCAAGACGGTTATTTGATCGTGACGCTCTAGATTTTGCTGCCACGCGAGCTCGAGCGTTGGCAAGTCGGGTCGCGACCGCTCGAATTCGTCGATGCCAATATTCACCGATCTGTTCCGTTCCAGAATTGCCGCCGCTAAGCTGGTGTAAGCCAAGCGATCGGTTTTGGTGCCGCCGGGGGCGGCTGTCGTTTGCTGAAACGCGCACTGTTTCTACCTGCCAAACTATGTCTGACTCGCCCACACCCGAGCAATCCACACCGGAGCAAACCCAAGAAGTCCCAGCCCCCGGCGCCAAGGCGCGACAGATGCTGGGTATGAAGGGCGCAGCCTCTGGCGAAACGTCGATTTGGAAGATTCGGCTGCAGTTGATGAAGCCGATCACTTGGATCCCGCTGATCTGGGGCGTTGTTTGCGGGGCAGCATCATCGGGTAGCTACGTCTGGTCGCTTGAATGCTTGTTGCAAGCGGCAGCGTGTATGTTACTCGCAGGGCCCCTGATGACGGGCTATACCCAAACGCTCAACGACTTTTACGATCGCGACCTCGACGCCATCAACGAACCCTATCGACCGATTCCGTCGGGCGCGATTTCCGTGCCGCAGGTAGTGGTGCAAGTTGTCGTGTTGCTGGTGGCGGGTGTGGTGCTGGCGTACGTGCTGGATTTGTGGGCAGGCAATGAGGTGCCAACCATAACGTTTACAGCGATCGGCGGCGCGTTTGTTGCATATATCTATTCCGCACCGCCCCTGAAGCTAAAGAAGAATGGCTGGTTGGGGAACTACGCGCTCGGTGCGAGTTATATTGCCTTGCCGTGGTGGACGGGTCACGCGATGTTCGGCGAAATGAACTTAACGATCGCCGTTCTGACTTTGATTTATAGCTTTGCAGGGTTGGGCATCGCCGTTGTTAACGATTTCAAAAGCGTCCAAGGCGACACCCAATTGGGTTTGAAATCCTTGCCGGTTATGTTTGGCGTGGGCACGGCGGCCTGGCTCAGCGCTCTGATGATCGACACGTTTCAAGCGGGTATTGCAGGATACTTAATTTATGCTCGCGAGAACTTCTATGCCGTGCTGTTGGTGCTGCTAATCGTTCCGCAGATCGCGTTCCAGGACATGTATTTTCTCCGCGATCCACTAAAAAATGACGTGAAGTATCAGGCGAGCGCACAACCTTTTTTGGTGTTAGGCATGTTGGTCACTGGCTTGGCACTCGGTCACGCTGGCATTTAAACCAGGTATGAGGCTGTTTGAAAAGCCTGGGCGTCGCGAAATATGAGACATGCGTCGCGACGAGAGCATGCAGTTACGCCACCTTATGCAAGTGGTATGAGAGGGTTAACAATTTTACCTTGGTGTAGTGTTGCCATCACCTGCGGGTAAATAGTCGTTGTATTTCTCTTGGTCGAAGTAGTAAAGCGTGCGAATGGGGTAAGGAATCGTAATATTGGCGCGATCGAATTCGCGTTTGATAGCCAAGATTGCTCGCGTCTGCACTACGCAGACTTCCTTCATTTGCGGTAACGTCCAGTAGCGGACGACGAAGTCGATCGAACTATCATTGAAGCAAACAAGATCGATAGAAGGTTCCGGTTCTGGCAGCACGCCTTCAACCTGGCAAATGATGCGCTCGAGCAGACTGGCCGTGTCAGAGAGCGGCGTGTTGTAATCGACACCGACGCCGAGGTCGGAACGCCGCGATGAATAAGCAGTCCGCACCTGCACGGGATTGGTGAAGATCGTGGAGTTGGGCACAAGGACGCGTTCGCCTTGGTAGGTGCGAATACTCGTGGTGCGGATGTCGATATGTTCGACGACGCCCTCGTAGTCGCTGACGACGATCTGGTCGCCGATCTCAAACGGCTCCTGCAAGAGCAACAAGATACCTGCCAGGAAGTTCTTGAAGATGTCTTGAAACGCGAAACCAATTGCGACCGTCCCGAGACCGAGTGCGGCAATCACGTCGCCCAATTGTAAACCGGGGAACGCCAGAATCGCTGCGAAGAGAACCCCGCCCGCCCAGGTAGCGATGTAGCAAGTTTGCTCGATCAGAAGCCTTAGTGACGCGCTATTCGCGGTGGCCATGCCCGCTTTTGACCCGATATCCCGGGCAGCTTTAGCAGCGTAAGCGGTGAGAGCAAGGACGATGAGTGCTGCCAAGATGCCGGGAATTAACTCAACGGCCCGACCGATTAGATCCTGCAAGCTATCGCGAATTGTTTCGAGTGACTCGCTCATGATCATGCTATTTTGCTGGTTTGGTTGACGCCCCTTGCCTCCAGAATGCTACCGCGTGTCGTTCGTCGATCGTTCGCAGACCGGCAATTGAGCTGCAATCGAGTCGGCAAACAACAAACGGTCTACTACCTTTCGCGGTAGCAGACCGTTTGACTGTACGTTTAGGGATGTTTAAGTCCGCTTTCGTCGATAGCGACGCGCGATGGAGCCTAGTCGATCCGCAGCAACTCAACGTCAAAAATTAGCGTGGCATTGGGCGGAATCACTCCACCAGCTCCACGTCGCCCGTACGCTAAATCAGGCGGGATGATGAGCTGTCGTCGACCGCCGACGCGCATTGATGCCACGCCTTCATCCCAACCGCGGATCACCTGTCCGACACCGAGCTTGAACGAAAACGGTCGCCCGCGATCGCGCGAGCTATCAAACTTCGTGCCGTCTTCTAGCGTACCCGTGTAGTGCACCTCCACCGTCTGACCGCGCTGGGGGCTAGCTCCCTCTCCGACAACGATATCGATGTACTTTAAACCCGAATCCGCCTCAATGGCATCCTTCAACATGACATTCTCTCCTGCTACGCGTGACTGTGCAATGGCTGCTGGGGGTGCAGCTTCCTCAGCGATCGCGGTGCCGCCATTCCACAACTGCGCGCCGATCGTGAGCAACGCGCACAATACGACTAATCCCAAACTCGCTCCGATCTCTCGCATAATTAGCCTTTAATTTGCCTTAAACCACTGACTCGATCGGACCGAAAGCGACCCAAACGCGGCTCGCTAGCGCCATAGCTTATTTTCGATGTCTCGCACTTGGCGTTCCAGGCGGTCGAGCCGTCCGCGCAACTCGTCCATCTCGCGCTGCTGCGGCACGCCCAAATCCTGGAGGATGTTGCGCATCTGGCGCTCCATATTCTCTTCCCAATTTCCAGATTCAGAGCGCATGCGCTCGGTCAATTCATTCACAAATTCTTGTGCGTGCTTAGGGTCAATTCGACCTTCTTTAACCCATTGGTCGGTAACCTCGCGCATCTTTTCGGCGGCTAATGAAGTGGTGCCGATGCCGAGCATCAGCAGCCGCTCGATCCAGTTATCGTTGTTCATTGCGGTGCTAGCTGCCGATCTCTCTGCGGGTTCATAACCGCATTCGGGACGTACCCGCTCCCACATAATGGCATAGTTGGGGCGTGTCGTGCGATCTTCGTATCGTGCGTTCTTAACGATAAGCCGAGCTGACGTGCAGGCTGACCTGGCGCAGCGATCTCGCCCGCAGCATTTCTCAGTTGCTCGGGCAATCATCAGCAAGGCGGCGATCGAGGAACTGCTATTTCCGAGCATGCTGCGGTTGCCGTAAACCCGAGCGATACTGACGATATTCTCTCTCCGAGACCCTCGGACTACTTTGCCAATGGTTGTCGAATGGCTGCAGTTTCGCTTAGCTCCCGAACAACGCGAGGCTTTCATCCGGATCGATGCAGAGATATGGACGCCCTTTCTGGCCGAGCAAGTGGGATTTATTAGCAAGGAAGTCTGGCTCGACAACGATCGCCCCGACGAGCTGGCGATCGCGATTCGTTGGGAGAGCTTCGAGCAGTGGTTTGACATCCCGCCATCCGAAATCGATCGCGTCCAAGTTCGTTTCGATGGGGCTTTCCCCTATCCTTACGAGTTGCTTGCCGTGCGGGCTTATCAAGCTCGAAAGTTTCCACACCGCTGACCAAAAGGCATTCCCGTGTAGGTCGCGTTGCTATTGGATCGACCATATGTCGTAACGATTCACATCGATTAGGCTGCAGATGGCGGTCGGACCGGTCGGACCGAGCGCATCCTTAACTTGCGGACCTTATGCCCACCTGTTCCCGCTGCCAACATTGCGTGGATGCTCGTGTGATTCGCTGCCCGCGCTGCGGAATAGAACTGAAAGCGTTCTGACATCCCGGCATTCCGTTACCGTTCTGACATCCCGGCATTCCGTTACACCGTGCGGTAGGCGAGGGTTTTTTGCGCGATCGCTGTGCCTACCATCACGACAATACTTGCACTTAGCTGCAGCGTCCTTTCGCCTCCATCTGCACGCTGTTTCGGGACCGCGACCGACCGGTGGCTGAACCCCCACCCCCGCAGTCTCGAGGTGTGTCCGGCGCGATCGCTTGTTAACCCCGCAACCCACCATCCCTAGCATTCATCGCGCTTGCCATGATGGTTTGCTTGCTCCCCACAATGCTGTAAGGATTACATAGACCTGCAGTTTCACAACAGCAATTTTGATGGGGAAATTCAGATAATTTAATCGCCACTACTGACTGAGCACCTCGAAAAATTGCTGGATTGGGGGCTTACTGGCGGCTGAAATGCTCGTGAAGCCATGCCTTGGGTCTTGGGCGAATTAATCCAGATGCCCTGCTGCACGTTGCAGACGGCCATCCCTACTTTTCCCGCCAAGTCTGTCCAACATCTTCATCGAAATGCTTTCAAGCTCTGAAGTGATTCCCAACCAGCTGAAGCTAGTGAGATTGCACAACGAAATAACCTGGCTTTCAAGCAACCTCAAGACCTACCAATTTGACTCGCCAAAAGCATAACGCTATAGTTCATGCCTGGATCGGGTGGACGCCGCCCCCGCGCTGCCCAACAAGCCCCCGGACAGCGTTGTTCCTTGTCCATAACAAGGCGAAGGCTGAATTTGCCTCGACTGGAAAGAGTCCCCCGAAGGCGTCAGCATCCTTGCCAAAAAAAACCAGCGCCGGAGGGGTCGACACCCTTTGCATCCGAATCTCACCCTCGTCAACCAAGATCGCGGGGAGCCAACTGAAGATTGCGGCTTCGCCCTCAACAAAAGCGGTGTAGGCTACCCTAGAAACACTTTAAAAGTGTAACTTGGAGGCTATTTAAAATTTCGGGCAGCGCGAAATCGGGTACATGCCTCGCGACGAGGACACAGGACTTTCGGGGCTTTTCAAGTTCATTTCACGACCCCTCTACGTTCGCGATTGAAAAGGTAATCGCAGGTCTTAAATACCTAATACCATAAGGTATTAGAGGTTTTTCCTTGGAGGTAGAGCTCGTGTCGGTGAATCGCAACTCGTGGAAACTGGGGCAGCTAATGCAGCGCATGGGGGCAGGCGCGATCGCCGCGCTGTCGGTGACCTTCTCTACAGCTACGCCAGCACATGCCGCTGAAGAAATTCGCGTTTTTTACGGACTGCTGGGAATTTCTTTGCAGATTGACTCGCTCGAACGGTATGCCGAGACTGGCGAAATCGACCGACAACTGGGTTTTTACTTATCGCGTGTCGACGAAGAGAAACAGGGACTCTTCCGGTTGGCACTGACCGAAACTAGGGACGACCTCGATCCCCTGCCACTTTATCGCTTCTTCAACACGCCAACCGGAGAAGCACTCTTGACTCAGGTCGGCACCTTGGTGAATATTCCCGGGGGCATCAACGGCATTCACGCCTTACGTGCAGCAATCGTGGGCGCAGCCCTGTCTGATGAAGGCTTGACCTTGCTCAACGCCCTGCGCCGTTTCCCTACGGATATCGAAATCGATGCCAAAGGTTTGTTCAAAGCTGCCGATCGCGTGGAGCTGCTAGCCAAAGGAACCGAGTTCGCCGTCAATGTCATGCGTGATTTGTCCCAGGCAGAGGCCGCTGCCGGCCCGAGCGTAGACTTTGACACCCTGCCAGACATTCGCCAGGATGGCGATCGCGGCGTCGTTGCCGACAAAGTTGTCCTGCGCGATGAGTCGCGCGATCGCGAGTTCTATGTACTGACATACCGCCCGCAACGCTGGCGCAACGGCGAAACACCGGTTGTCGTCATGTCCCACGGGTTAGCCTCCAACCCGGAAAGCTTCGACCGCCACGCACGTTTTCTGGCAAGCCACGGTTACTTTGTTGCCGTTCCGCAGCATCCCGGCAGTGACTCTATCCAAGCTCAAGCCCTACTGGGTGGATACTCGCGCGTCGTTTACGAACTGAACGAGTTCATCGACCGCCCCGCTGATGTCAGCTTCGTGCTCGACGAACTCGAGCGGCGAAATGCCAGCGAGTTCGGCGGTCGCTTGAATCTCGAACGCGTTGCTGCCTTCGGACATTCCTTCGGCGGCTACACGGTTCTAGCCCTCGGGGGGGCAACTATCAACTTCGACCAATTGGACATCGACTGCGGACCGAGCTTCGGTCCAAATGTGTCCTTACTCCTGCAATGTCGCGCGCTGGATTTGCCCCGTGAAGAGTACGACTTCCGCGATCCGCGCATCGCGGCGGTTGCGGCCTTAAATCCGGTCATGGGCGTCATCCTCGGCAGAACTGGTTTGGAAAAGGTTCAGACGCCGGTTGTGATTTTTTCGGGCAGTTACGATCCGGCGACGCCAGCCGCACTCGAGCAAATCAGCACGTTCTCATTTTTCCCAGAGACAGTCCCCTCATATCTCGGACTGATCGAAGGCCAAGCACACGTGGATCTCTCGGAGGTGGATGCAGGGGTTGCCGAGGCGATTGAAGCCGCTCCCTTTGTAACGTTGCCGTCGCCAGATCTTCTCGATAACTACACCCACTCGATGAGCCTAGCCTTCCTGGAAGTTCATCTACTTGATAACCAGGGGTTTCTGTCTTATCTGTCGTCTGCTTACGCCACCTACATCAGCCAGTCACCTAAGAAGCTGCTCTGGATTAGCGATGCCTCAGCAGCAGCGTTAGATGAAGCAACCGTCCATTTTCAAGAGGAGTTCGGCACGATCCAGAACGAGCAATAGGCGCGAACGCCATGCTAACTAGCCTTGGTTATTGCTGTTGAGCGGGCATCCTGCTTCACAAGGTCGTGCTTTGGGGGCTGATGCTCCCCGGCACGATCGCGATGTGTTTTTTGCCGGCCCTCGTCGATATATAGGAGTCCTGCTTAGCGCTAGTGTGTATTCAGTCGAGGTCGTGGGACTTGGTACATGGCTGCTGGGCCTGGCTTTGTTCGGGGCTATCAACTGCCGAACGCGCTAGGCACCTATTGGCGGGGAAACCGACCTTCTTCCCGCCAGTGTTTTTGGGGTTGGCAGGATTGCTGGGATTGTATGGCGCGATCGCTGGCGGCTGGAGTAGCTGCTTGGACTGCCGGTCGGGCTGCGCTGGATTGTCGCGTTCGTCTATCCATAAGAATTTGTTGCTGCCGGGTGCTTGCGGATGGAGCGCACTTGGATGCAATCATTCACAAGTCATCGCGAGCTGTTATGGAATAGTTGTTGCGAATCGTTACAATACGGGCGAGTCATTTGGCAGTGCGGAGATAGCAATCGTGGCAACTGGTAAAGACACGCTCTGGGACCGCTTTCTAAAGCCCATCGCAACTACGCTCATCGATGGCGAAGCTATCCACCGACAATACGCAGGGTGGGATTGGGACGCCGCCCGCGATCGCTTTTCCCGCCCGGATCTGGAGTATCCGGAGTACTACCGCACCCAGAATTTCCACGGCATCGCCGGCGGTTACCTGACTGCCGATGCTGCTATTACCTACGATCCGGTAACGCATTACGCTCTGCCGCCCAACGAAGATTGGATTCGCGCCGATGCCGTTCGCGCCGTTGGCGGCTCTCCGCGCGCGATCCTCGATCTCGGCTGCGGCACCGGTTCGACCACGCTGCTGTTCAAGCGCGCCTTCCCCAAAGCAACCGTTCTCGGGTTAGACCTCTCGCCGTTCATGCTGGCTGTCGCCGACGATAAAGCTCGTCGGGCGAACCTAACCATCCGCTGGCAGCACGGCTTAGCCGAAGCAACAGGTTTGCCGCCCAACGAATTCGATCTCGTGACTGCCTCGCTGTTGTTCCACGAAACCCCGGCATCGGCAACCAAAGCAATCCTGCGCGAAGCCTTCCGCCTTCTGCGACCTAACGGACAATTCCTAACACTGGACGGCAATCAAGTCACTTTGCGGACGTTCACTTGGCTGACAGAAATCTTTGAAGAGCCCTATATCTGCGATTATGCTGCCGGCACTCTGGATGATTGGTTGCAGTCAACGGGTTTTGAAGCCGTGCGGACCCAACCGTTGTGGGGACTGCACCAAGTTAGTAGCGCTCGCAAGCCCCTAGTCACGAACGTTGCGCGATCGCGATCGGCAAGCTACCCTGCGAATGAGTCGCCGGCTGCAGTACCCGCCCGATCGGGTTCGCTCGAACGCCCCGTTACGAATCCATGAGCCTTAAAGCCCTCCTCTTCGACTTCAACGGCACGATCGTTGATGACGACTCTATCCGCCGCGAGCTAATCGCCGATATCTTACTCGGCGAGAACCTGAGACCGTCGGTTAAGGATTACGATGCCCTGTGCCAAGGGCGATCTGACCGAGCTTGCTTGCGCGCCATCCTTGGCGACCGCGGCCGCGTTGTAGAGGATGCCTATCTCGACAAGTTGCTGGCAGGTCACTCCACCGCTTACCGCCAGCGCCTGGACACCCTCGAACAGCTGCCGATTTATGCGGGGACTGGTGAGTTCGTCAACCAGTTGTGGGCGGCCGGGCTGGTTATGGCGATCGTAACCAGCTCCACTCGGACCGATGTGGATTATTTGCTGGAGCGCGCCAAGCTCGCCGAGCCGTTCGACGCGATCGTGACGGCTGACGACCTCGATACTGGGAAACTCGTTCCCGATGCGTACCTGTTGGCGATCGAACGCCTCAACCGACATTACCCAGACCTCGGGTTGCAACCACACGACTGCTTGGCGGTTGAAGGAACGCCTGTCGGTATTGCAGCCGCGCGGCAGGCAGGCATCCAGGTTGTTGGCGTCGCCCATGCCTATCCGCTGCACATGATCCAGCGCCAAGCCGATTGGGCTGTCGATCGCCTCGGCGAGTTAGAACTCGAGCGCGTGAAGCAAGTATTCGCCAAGGGTACGGTTGGCAAGCTAGCATAGCAATCTGCCATCGCGAGCCAAACGCGACGCGCGGGGAATTAGCTCAGTTGGTAGAGCGCTGCGATCGCACCGCAGAGGTCAGGAGTTCGAATCTCCTATTCTCCACTTCTTTCACATGTAACGATTAAATTTAAGCGATCGCCCGAACAGGCGATCGTTTATCCCAACTGCCCCCTTCATCCTTATGCGCAGGATTTCTAGTACCTTGGTTTGGATCCTACCCTGGCAGATTTGATATCGCTTCAGGAAATTAAATCGATCGAAAAAGGAAGCCCTACATAATAAGCTCTTACCTTGTATCGAATTGTAACTCGGGGAAGCACATCCAAAACCCACAAAAGCTGCTAAATCACGATCGTTCTGAGACATTTGGACAGCGTTCATAACTCCTGAAAATTGCCCTAAACTATGGATCTCGGGATTCTTTTCTTTAACCCACAATCGACCTGCATTTAGGGCATTGTGGAGCGTGAGAGAAGCGAACGATCGCATCGCCTTAACCGCCGATCCGCCACATTTCGGTCCCACTCGGGATCGCTAGTCCCGCTCTTCCTAAACTATCCACCACGCAGTATCGAATCGTCGCCAACATTCCGCAGATGCGCTATTGCTATGAAGGTGCGCTAAAAACTCGAGCGTCTTCATTATGGGTCGATTTCGCGCAGCTCGATCTCACTGAAGGCACGGCGGTGATGAAGCTTGACCTCAGGGCTTCAAAATTCTTTTCCGCGAAGTGTCCGATGAATTCAAGTCCGTCGAACCTTGCTAGTGGCGGCGGAATAAGGTCGCTCTCCATCAGCTAATTCGTCCTCTGTCAGTCAAGTTTCTTCAGAGCAGGTGGAGTGCATCCTCCAGACCCCTTCGGAAGTTACCAGTTTCGCAGCGTCAGCCAGGTGAGGAAACGCGCCTCCGGCACCGCGGTTGGAATCGTCCGTGCGGTCTGCTAGAAAACCCAACTCATTCTGCAACGACATCATTCGCGCAGTAGCGAAGCTCGCAAGTAGCGCGAAGCGATCGCACCACCGACTAGAGGTTGTGATTGGAAGCAAACGAACGCTTCCGGAGCGATGCCTCGTACCCTGCCAGTACAATGAGGGCTATCGAGAATTGCACGCGAGCCAAACCATGCTTCATCCCGGACTTCAAGCGGCATTTGCCCGTCGCAACGCGCTCAAAATCATCAGCGGATTGAATAACTTCAACGGCGATCGCGTTGCGGCCGTTGCCCGTGCAGCAGCGGCTGGCGGTGCCACCTTTGTCGACATCGCCGCCTCGCCTGAGTTGGTCCGTCGCGCACGCCAAGCCTGCGATTTGCCCATTTGCACGTCGGCAGTCGAACCGGAGGCATTTGTTGCTGCTGTAGCGGCCGGTGCCGACCTGATCGAAATCGGTAACTTCGACTGTTTCTACGCCCAAGGGCGACGCTTTGAAGCCGAGGAAGTGCTGGCGCTGACCCGCGCCACGCGGGCGCTGTTACCGCAAGTGATGCTTTCCGTGACGGTACCCCACGTGCTGCCGCTGGACGCCCAAGTACAGTTAGCTGAAGACCTCGTCCGCGCCGGTGCCGACGTCATCCAAACTGAAGGCGGTACCAGCAGTCAGCCGGCCCACGGCGGCGTTCTAGGCGCGATAGAAAAGGCGGCTCCGACACTAGCAGCCGCCCACTGCATCTCCCGCGCCGTAGACGTACCAGTCCTCTGCGCGTCGGGTCTGACGGACGTGACGGCACCGCTGGCGATCGCGGCCGGTGCGGCTGGCATCGGTGTCGGGTCGGCAGTCAATCGCCTCAACAGCAAAGTTGCGATGGTCGCAGCGGTTCGCAGTCTCGTTGCTGCATTGGAGTCATCGGCAGTTGCTCCCGCGATCGCCTAGATTTGCAACTGCATGGAGTGAGACGGTGGCGATCGCGATTTGGTAAGGATACGCGATCGCCTTTTTCATCCATCTTCTGTAATCCCAGTGCCTTGTTAGATCGCTGTAACTTCCGAGAATTCGACCGTTACGATCGCACGCGTGCAGCCTTGAAGAGGATAGGGACCGATCGCGATCGCGCTAAGCGCGGTCGGCAACTCGATTGTGGGCGATGGTTGCAAGCCTGACTATTGCTCCGCAACCGATACCAATCCATCGGCGGCTGCAACTAGCCCGTCCGAAGTAACCGTCTTCATGCGAGCCGAGCCACCGCACTGCGATGGCGGCGATGACTTGGTTGTGCCGCCTTCGAATACCGCTTCGACTTCCTTAAGAAGGAAGGACTGTGAAACGCAGAGTGGGCAGGCGGGTTCTACCGCTCTTAGCCCAGCTGGGGACAGCAGCACTTTGCCCCCAGACTTTGCTAGTAGAGAACCCCAAAATACGACGACCGTTCGCGCGACACCGGCATCAAACCCGCGTCAATAAAATCTCGGCGGGGCATCGATCTCTGCTATGCCTTTACTGGGTGTCTCGATGGGCACTTCTAGAAGTGTCGCGTAAAAATAACTAATGGTATCGCTACGATTGAGACCTTTCGCCAGCGTCCGAGGCGGGGCCGTGGGTCGGGCAGGGCGGTGCAGAAATGGAGCGGTCGAGCCAGCCAATTGCCTGTTGCAAGCGCGGGATGGCTTCCTCGGGGCGATCGCCGAGCAAATAAACCAACGCTGCTGCAGCCTGTTCGGCAGCACGGGCGCGGCGGTTGGACTTAAGCCGGTGCCAATCTTGCGGCGCGATCGCCAGCTGTTCGGCTAGGGTGCGGGCGATCGCCTCCGCGCCCAACGGCCCTGCATCGGCGGCAATACCAGTGTCGCGAGCGGTATCGGATTGCGCTAAATTCGTCATGTTGTTCGCGTTTCCCTATTGGCGCTGCCTTTCATGATGCCTCCAGACGACTCGAACCCGCAATCGACCGACGTTCCTTCCCCTGAAGGCGCTCAATGGGAACAACAACTTGCGGCAATCGAAGCGTCACTGGTTGACCTCAAAGCCCGTCGGGCCCAAATCGTTCGCGGCACCCGGGAGCGTTCGCGCCTGCAAAGCGAACTGCAGCGTCTGCAGCAGCGCATTACCGACCTCGAAACCGACCTGGAAAGCCGCCTGCTGAGCTGGAAGGATTTCAAAGAACCATTCTGGCAAGTCGTGCGTTTCGGAGGCATCGGTTTTTTGTTGGGCTGGGCGCTCAAATCCTGTGCCGGCTGAGCGCGCGCGACGGAATTTACGCCGCCGTTGAAGCTTCATCCGCACGTGCTGCAGGCAGGCGTGCCGTGAAGCAACTGCCTTTCCCCAACTCCGATTCCACCTCAATCTCACCGCCGTGTGCGGACAGGATGCGTTGGGATAAATGCAACCCCAAACCGCTACCAGAGCGTCCGTGCTGGCCCTGACGAAAGCGCTCGAACAAATGAACTTGTTCTTCTGGGGAAATGCCCGGACCTGTATCGCGCACGTCTGCTGCAATCCAGGTTGGCCCTGCAATCGTCTCAGTTCGCAGCGAGATCGAGATCGAGCCGCTGTCGGTGAACTTGATCGCATTGCCCACCAAATTGGAAAACGCGCGCCGCAACTCTAGGCGATCGGCTTCAACGAACGCATTGAAGGTCCCGAGATTGCACTCAAGTGCGAGGTGCTTTTCGCGGACCAGCGGCATCAACTCTTCCAAAACTTCCTGCAACACCGCGCGCGCGTCAACCGCCATAAAATTCAACGTCTTGCGACCGGCTTCATGGCGGTAAACCTCTAAGAGGGTGTTGACCATGTCAAGCAAGTTACGATTGCTGCGCGCCATTGTTTGCAGCGCCTCGTTCATGGTCGGTGACAGTTCGCCGAGGGCACCTTGCTGGAACAGTTCGAGCATGCGATCGGCTGCAACCAAAGGCGTGCGCAGGTCGTGGGTCAGACGGGAAACAAAATCGGCCCGCTGGCGCGCGATCTCGTCCCGTTCGTCAACGCTGTGCTTCAAGCGCAAGAGCGAGCGCACGCGTGCGAGCAACTCGTCCACTTCAACAGGCTTGCGAATAAAATCGTCGGCACCGCTGTCCAATCCCTGCACGACGCTAGGCTGGTCGTAGGCGGTGATCAACAAAATGGGAATGAATGGCAAGCTGACATCCTGGCGCAATCGCCGCGTGACTTCAAAGCCATCCATTTCCGGCATCATTACGTCAAGCAGGATCAAATCCGGCGGAGCCTGCGCCACCATGTCGAGTGCAATGCGCCCGTTTTCCGCAGTAGCGATCTCGTAGCCTTCTTCTTCCAAGATGCTTTCGACTAGCAGCAGGTTATCGGGAGCGTCATCGACCACGAGGAGGCGATCGCATTTGGCAGGTGGCAAGTAAGTATCCACTAATGGCAATTAATAGCGAATGAAAGACAATATTTTTACACTTTCTCGAACGTCAGTCATTATTCACCGCTCAGTCGCACCCAAGCCTCACCCCCCCGAGAGATTCCTATCGGGTTATTATCCCAATTCATCGCAAAGTAAAAATGCAGTTTAGCAACCGCCGCACGCTCGATGATAGCGGACCGAGCGCCCCGCTCGCTGCTCTCAATCCGCACCTGCGGCTCAGGGGTTGGGGAATGGTGGGAGTACATAGTTTCAATGCCTAGAAGTCAATTTGGTCCGCGCCCCGACCAGGTGATTTCCCGGCGATCGCTACCCCCCTAAGACATAGCTGCTACCCAGTTGCGGTTATACAAATTTGCACAATGACTACGACAGATGAAGCAAACAATCCCATGTAGGGCTTGCTGAAAAAGTCCGCAAAGTGAATTTAGGGGACAGAGAGCTCATGAAATCAGGCTTTCGCCATCTAGCCCCAGATTTTCGCCCCTAGATCTCGGCTCAAGTGCAAGGGTTTTGAGGCTCTAGCAACCATAACCTTGCACTTCTCTGACGCAGAAAACGCTGGAACCTACTCGCTGAAACAATTCCAGCCATTTTCAGCAAGCCCCATGTATTCGAAGTTCCAGATCTGCCATCTGTCGCATCACTTCCTAGAGTTGGTGTTGCCTAGGTGCGACCGGGAATTAAGCTATGCTCGCTACACGAGATCGCCCGTTCGGAAACGTTGGCATAGCTTAATTGCCCGCAGAGAATTACGCTTATCATTTCCATGGTTGTCAGTCGTTTGAACGCGACCTTGTAGGGAATACCGGGAAATGATGATAAATCTTGCCAAGCGCTAGGCGAGGGTGATTCCCTGCCCCCGTTGCGGTTGCATGGCGTCGCTGAAAGCTCGCGATCGCACCCGCGTCGCCCACGAGGGCACGTTCGACCTCTTCGGCAGCACGAACGCCAATGACAATTGCCTGGCGGATGCCTTCAGCGGAGAGCGGATTGCCCAAGACTGCAGTGTCGCTGACTATGAGCCTCCGCTCGCGATGGAGCGACCGCGAACCAGACCAGACGGTCGCCGGAAACTCGCCGTACTGTCGTCTGGTAATGTCGAGTCCGGCATGGCGTGCGCTCTTGTTAAGACTTTGCTGCGAGAAGCTGCGGGATTTGCCTTCGGCGCCGCTCAAGACAGCAGCAGTAACCCCGTCGCGATCGCCTTGGGGGAAGCGCCAGATAAAAGCGTTCTTTAGGATGCCGACGTTGAAGTACGTGCGAGATCGCCGTTGCGATCGCCGGGCAAACTCCGCCCCCGCAGGATTTGGCGCGCGGTAAGGACTCCCTTACCAACAGCAGGACCGATCGGCCCTAACAGACTAGGCGATAGGCAGCCGTTGGGTCAGCCGGGCAGGCACCGATGATGATGCAATCCCACTTAAGCGTCTTACTACCTCAAGGGCTGTGGGTACCGGAAGTTCGAGACGCTGCAGGGCACTGGCAGAATATCTAAACCGTGGTGATGTCTTTCTCTTTGGCGGCGAGCAACTCGTCGATTTTTTTTGTGTACTTGTCTGTCAACTTCTGGACGTCACCTTGCAGATCTCGGGATTCGTCTTCGGAGATCTCGCTATTTTTCTCTTGTTTGCGAATTGCGTCGATCGCGTCGCGACGGACGTTGCGGACGGACACGCGTCCTTCTTCGGCATACTTGCCGGCAATCTTGACGAATTCCTGACGGCGCTCGCTGGTCAGCGGTGGAATGTTCAGTCGGATAATCTTGCCATCGTTGTTCGGCGTCAGACCCAAGTCAGACATTGAGATAGCGCGCTCGATCGCTCCGAGGCTGCTCATGTCGAAGGGCTGGATGGCGATCGTCGTGGCGTCGGGGGTATTGATGTTGGCGAGGGACTTTAGGGGCGTATCCGCTCCGTAGTACTCGACCGAGATGCGATCGAGCAGCGACGCGTTCGCGCGTCCGGTCCGGATGGCGTTGAAGGCACGTTGGGTGGCTTCGACAGCCTTCTGCATCAGACCTTCGACTTCGGACTTATTCATGCTTGACCTCCGACAATGGTTCCAACAGTTTCGCCTTGGACGGCACGGGCAATATTGCCGCGCACGGACAAATTGAAGACGACGATAGGAATGTTATTTTCCCGACACAACGCGATCGCGGTACCGTCCATCACGCGCAGGTTGTGGGTGAGGACGTGGCTGTAGGTCAGGTGTTGATAAAGGTGGGCGTTGGGATTGAGTTTGGGATCGCAGTCGTAGATGCCATCTACTTGTGTGGCTTTGAAGATGACCTCGGCGTCGATCTCGGCCGCGCGCAGCGCAGCAGTTGTATCGGTGGTAAAAAAGGGGTTGCCCGAGCCACCACCAAAAATAACCACCCGATTCTTTTCCAGGTGGCGAATGGCGCGACGGCGAATGTAGGGTTCGGCAACCTGTTGCATAGCGATCGCGGTTTGAACTCGCGTGGGGACGCCGATTTGTTCGAGACCGTCTTGGAGGGTAATCGCGTTCATGATGGTGGCGATCATACCGATGTAATCGGCCGTAGCGCGGTCCATGCCGCCAGCTGCTGCCTTGACGCCGCGAAAAATATTGCCGCCCCCGACGACAATCGCCATCTGTATGCCCGTCCGGACGATCTCGGAAATTTGTTGTGCGATGCCCGCGACGACTGCTGGGTCGATGCCGAAACCGCGATCGCCCATCAAAGCCTCGCCACTGAGCTTGAGTAGCACCCTCCGGTACTTCATGTTCGCCCTGCCCGCGCTCGGTGTGCGTTTGCCTCCACATAACATAGCAGCTTTCCGTCCGATGTCCGCACGGATTTACCCGGCCCGCTCGGCGATCGCTCCCGACCGCGTGAGACTTGCTTGTTGGTTGTCGGGGGCGGAGGTTTAAGTAAATTGTTCTGGAATGACCGGGTGTGAATGAAAACGTCAGGGAATCGGCCGCTCGGAGCTTATCCTGGATTATTCATGAACTCTTATGCGGGTACCCTAAACCCT
Organism: Rubidibacter lacunae KORDI 51-2; assembly: GCF_000473895.1. Lineage (NCBI taxonomy): Bacteria > Bacillati > Cyanobacteriota > Cyanophyceae > Chroococcales > Aphanothecaceae > Rubidibacter > Rubidibacter lacunae. The sequence continues at coordinate 109,925 of NZ_ASSJ01000076.1, forward strand.
TCTGCCCTGCAAGGCTTGCAAACTTTTTTGCTCAATGACAGTGCGTTTCTATACATGTCGATTGGAGCCAAGTCAGAACAAGGGTTTGAGGCTTCGTCAAAATCTTCGTGAATAATCCAGACTAAGGGGCAATTTTTTTCAGGATTGCCGTTCCCAGGACCCCGACCGTGCATGGCGACAGAATTGTATCTCGGGTCGCGCGCTGGCCAAATCAACGGCATTCGCGATCGCCGCTGGCAGTTCTGCGGGGCATACCGGCCGAACGGGTTCGATCCCGATACCACTCGACAGTATCTAGGCAGCAGTCGAGAGCTGCGATTGCCCGACCATCGTGCGGTAGTAATCCTGCAGCTGTTGCGTGGCAGCAGCCCAGCTCCAGCGCTCGGCTTCGCGCCGGGCGTTCTGGCGCAACTGTTCGCGCTCGGTCCGAGCATCGAGCAGGCACTGGGTCGCGCGGACCGCACCATCCGGGTCGTCCGGTGCAAAGAGATAGCCGTTAACCCCGTCGGTTACAATGTCTGGAATGCCGCCGGAAGCCGCTGCCACGACCGGACAACCGGCCGCCATCGCTTCGAGCAGCACCAACCCCAAGGTTTCCGTTCGCGACGGGAAGATAAACGCATCTGCCGATGCATAGGCAGACGCCAGCGCTTCGCCGCGCAGGTAACCGACAAAGTAGGTGGGCGTCTCGGCAAAGTGCTGCTCCAAGACCTCGCGATGCGGTCCGTCGCCGACGATCGCCAGCCGCGCGTCGGGAATCGACTCCAAAATGGGCTTGATGCGATCGATTTCCTTCTCGGCCGACACGCGTCCCACATAAAGGAGCAGTGGGGATTCGGGATGACCTTGGGAAAGACGCGATCGCATTTCTTTAGATGCCAACTCCGGCCGAAAGAGCTCGGTATCGACGCCGCGCTGCCAGAGATTCACGCGCTGGATGCCGCGCGCCGTCAGCTCCGAGACCATGGCCGTCGAGGTACACAAATTCAAATCGGCCTGGTTGTGCCCGGCCTTCAACATCTCCCAGAGCAAGCCCTCAAACGCCGCGAGTCCGTAGTGCTGCAGGTACTGCGGCAGGTGCGTGTGATAAGACGCCACCAAAGGCAGCTGCATGGTTTTGGCATAGTAAAGTCCAGCCAGTCCCAGCACGGCTGGGTTGACGGCATGGATCAAATCCGGGCGAAACTCTGCTAACAGCGCGCCGATCGCCGGGCGCGGCAGTGCCAGAGTTAGCTCTGGGTATAAGGGTAATGGAAATCCAGAAACACCGTAGACGCGGGCGTTTTTGTATTCGGTTAAACCGCCATCTGGAGCGATAACCAGCACGCGATTACCGGCTCGCTGGAGGTGTTCGATGGTATAGCAAAGGCGCGTAACGATGCCGTCAACTTTGGGCAAAAAGGTTTCGGTAAACAGGGCAATCCGCATTGCTGGTTTAGAGGTTCGAAACGGCAAACTAACGCAATCCTGCTGGTAAAGGATACCAGTTCCAGGTACGTCGCGTCCCCAGGACATCGCAGATAGACCAAGCTAAGAACCCCAATAATTTATTAGTCGTTCCACGCTCCCAATGGCATTGGGGTATTGCGCATTCAAGTGACTCGGAGGTGCGACGGAGCAGTTGAGCGCACTCCGGCATCTCGGTTCGATAGCCGATCGGGTTAAGCAGCATCATGCTGACAGTCTCTGACTACCACAGCAAGCGATCGCCCAGGATACACTGCCATCAGAGAAAAAAACTATGGCGGCTCGTTCGGGTTGCCGTATTAGTCAAGCGGTATGATTGCAAGGTTGCCTTTGCGATCGTTGATGCAGCCTGGCTTCTGGGCGCATTGTACAGACTCGCGCCTACAGCTGCACGCGATCGCCGGGCAGTCCCGACGAAAACATCCGCGACCCTGGCAAGGATCTTGGCCCCGCAGAGGGACAAATTTGCACGCCACTTCCAGGCGTGGGAGTAAAATAATGATTGCTGAAAAAGGGTGAAAAGGTTTCAGCGAAAAGGTTTCAGCATTTTCTGCGTTAGATGAAGTTCAAGGTTATGGTTGCCAGAGCCTCAAAGCCTATGCACTTGAGCGAAGAATAGTGGGCAAAATTCCGCGGCTAGATGGTAGAAGCTTGACTCCATGAACTCTCTGTCCCTTAGATTCGCTCTGTGGACTTTTTCAGCAAGCCCTAAATAATACTATTGTCTATTCTCTGAAACCTTAGAACCGGCTTGTATTAGGGAATTACGAGTTGTAGGAGCCATTGACAATCCCTGGTGGTGAGTCGACGTGCACTTGCTGTCAATGCTTCGAAAGCAGTTGGGATCGCACCGCGAGCTTGCCTTGCCATCGGGTTATCGCAGGACTCAGGTTCCAGCGTCGGGCGATCCCGGCTGGGGACGCATCCACACCACCAAACTACTCAGTCCAAGCCAGCCAAGCGCGCTGGCTAACGGGTTGTTGTCGATGCCGACCAACCACGGCGCGGCGCGCGGCGCGCCCGCCAACTCTCCCACCGCAACCAGGTAATATCCCCACACCAAACCTGCATGCAGGCCGATTGCCAACCCCAAGTGCCCACCGCTACGCCGCTTCGCGTACACAAGCAGCATGCCCAGCAGTATCAAGCCCGGAAACTGCGGCAACGTTCGCACGATCTCGGCCCAGGGTTTGAGAAAATGCGCAATAGCGAATAGCCCGGCATCGAGCGCAAGCGCGAGGGGAGGCTGGTAATCGCGTTCCAATTCATCCAGCAGCCAGCCTCGAAACAGCAATTCTTCCGCCGTGCCAACCGCAACCGCGACAATCGCACCCTCCACAGTTGCTCGCCACAGCGACAGCGTTGGTGCGGTCGGTACTTGCAGCGATCTCCATCCCAGTAATGCTTGCAACCCGAACAGTGCCAATACGGCGACAGCCCCAACACCAAAGCCGCCAACAAACGCGCGACCGCTCGCCTTATCCCACCGCCAACCGTAGCGCGCCAGCGGCAGCGATCGCCTGTAAACCCAGCGATTCCATACCTGCAGCCAAATAAGGAACGCAACGAACAGCCACCCCGTTCCCAGAATCGATGCCAAGTTGGCATCGGGAACGAGTAAATAAATCGGCAGCGCGAGCGGCATCCAGCCCAGCGCCACCCCGAGCAAAAACGTGCCGACGCGCAACGGGGCGGGCAACCGTGCTACCTGCAGCGCGAGCGGCCGGCGGGGGCGCATCACGCCGCTGTCAATGCTGCCGCCTGAGCAGCCAGCAGCATCGTAATGCCGGCTTGGGCGAGATCGAGCATCCGTTCGAGTTGCGGGCGACTGAAACTGCCATTCTCGGCGGTTCCTTGCACTTCAATTAACTGCAAGTCACCGTTCATGACTACATTAAAGTCGACGTCTGCCGTGCTGTCCTCGCGGTAATCGAGATCCAACAACAAGTTGTCCGCAATCGCGCCGACCGAAACCGCCGCGACTGGTTTAAGTAAGGGCGAGTTCTCTAGCTTACCTGCTTCTAGCAAGCGCCGCACCGCCAGGGCTAGTGCTATGTAACCGCCGGTAATTGAAGTCGTCCGCGTCCCCGCGTCGGCCTGCAGCACGTCGGCGTCGATATAAATCGTGCGCGGACCGAGAGCGCTCAAATCTAGACTCGCGCGCAAACTGCGTCCGATCAATCGCTGGATCTCCTGGGTGCGCCCCGACAGCTTCTGCCACTCGCGTTTGTGGCGTCCTGGCGTTGCCCCTGGCAACATCCGATATTCGGCAGTCAGCCAGCCCCGACCCGTACCTTCTAAAAACGGGGGGACCTCATCCAGGACAATGGCCGTACACAGCACTTGCGTCTCGCCGCAGCACGCCAACACCGACCCGAACGCCGAGCGCGTGAAGTGCGGCTCGAAGCGTACCGGACGCATCTCGTCCGGACGGCGATCGCCTGGACGCTGACAGACCATGTCCGACTCTGAATTCTTCTCCCAGAGCATCGCACAGTCCTTCTCTGCTTGGCAAGAACGCCATCGGAACCAATCACTTGCGGCTTGTGGGCGATCGCGCGGTCAAACTGGCTAATGTCGAACCTGCATGTCGGGCAAGTTTGGGGCACCTTGCATGCGGAGGCAATCCCTTATCCGCGGGTCGCGGTCATGACGACCCTGCTGCCCGAACCGCCGCCACGGTTTCCGACCCGACTTCTGGGTATGATGGCTGAATGTTTGGCGGTTTTGAGCAAATATGATGCAAATTTTGCTCCGCCTGTCGCGCTGGATCGATCGGACGAGCGTGTGGGTCGGACGTTTCACTTTTGGGTTGATGCTCGTGATGGTGGCGTTGGGAGCGTACAACGCGATCGCGCGTTACTTAGGGAATTTCAACAACATCAACCTCAGCTCGAACTTATACATCGAAGCACAGTGGTACTTGTTCAGCTCGATCTTCCTACTCGGTGCCTCCTACGTCTTGCAGCGCGGAGCTCACGTCCGCGTCGACGTGTTCTACAGCCACCTGTCAGCTAAGGGCAAAGCTTGGGTCGATCTGCTGGGGGCTTGCCTACTGCTGCTGCCCGTATGTGTTGTAATGTTCTGGTTCTCGCTCCCCTACGTGCTCAACTCCTGGAAAGTCCTTGAAGCCTCGTCAGACCCCAATGGACTGCCGCGCTATCCGCTGAAAACTGCCATTTTGGTCGGGCTGGCACTGCTGGCTTTACAGGGCATCTCGGAAATCATCAAGCAAGCAGCGATCCTGCTCGATGCCGTGTCCGATGACGCAAGCGATCGGGAGGCGCGAACGTGAGCGAATACCTCAGCCTGTTCATGTTCGCGGGCGCATTGCTGCTGATTTTCACCGGCTATCCGGTAGCCTTTGCACTCGGCGGTACCGGTTTGCTGTTCGCCGCAATGGGTGGGGCCGCAGGCTCGTTCGACTGGATTTTGCTCACGGCTTTGCCACAGCGCATCTTCGGCATCATGAGCAATTACGTGCTGCTGGCAATTCCGTTTTTTATCTTGATGGGCACGCTGCTCCAGCGCTCCGGGCTGGCAGAAGACTTGCTGACCGCGTTCGGCGTGCTGTTCGGCCGCTTGCGCGGCGGCTTGATCGTAGGAGTGATTCTGGTTGGCGCGCTGCTTGCAGCAGCCACCGGCGTTGTCGGTGCCACGGTGGTGGCAATGGGAACGATTTCACTGCCAGTGATGCTGCGCTACAAATACAGCCCATCCCTGGCAACTGGGGCGATCGCCGCTTCGGGTACGCTCGGGCAAGTTATCCCGCCCAGTGTAGTGCTGATCGTCCTAGGCGACCAATTGGGGGTGTCGGTCGGCGATTTGTTTTTGGGGTCGTTGCTACCGGGCTTAGCGCTAGCCGGGATGTATTTAGCTTACTCATTCGCCGTGGCGATCCTCAAGCCCGAAATGGCTCCGGCACTGCCCGACAGCGAGCTGGTTACCTCCGGCAGTCAATTGGTTCTCCGCGTGGTGCGCGTGATGCTGCCGCCGCTAGCGCTGATTTTGATCGTACTGGGGAGTATCTTTGCCGGACTGGCGACGCCTACCGAAGCCGGCGCGATGGGCGTTGTTGGCGCGTTGATACTGGCCGCACTCAATCGACGCCTGCAGTTGCGGACGCTGTTCGAGTCTTTAGAAGCCGCCGTAGAGTTGACGACGATGGTCATCGTGCTGTTGCTGGGTGCAACGCTGTTCACGCTCGTGTTTCGCGGATTAGGCGGCGATCGCGTGGTCGAAGAGCTACTGGTTAACTTGCCCGGCGGCGTGGTCAGTTTTTTGATCCTCGTGAACGTGCTGGTGTTCTTTTTAGGCTTTTTCTTGGATTACTTTGAAATTGTCTTTATCATCGTGCCCCTGATGGCACCGGTTGCCGCCAGTTTCGGCTACGATTTGGTGTGGTTTGGCGTCATGATGGGCGTCAATTTACAGACCTCATTCTTGACGCCACCCTTTGGTTTTTCGCTGTTCTATCTGCGCGGCGTCGCCCCTCCCCAAATCAGCACGATCAGCATCTATCGGGGTGTTATACCCTTTATCTGCATTCAGCTCGTCGGATTGCTTCTGCTTATCCGCTTTCCGCAACTCGTTACCTGGGTGCTGTAATCAGAGTCGGTAATCTGCAGAGGTCCGACGTTCGCCCTCGCTCTTGTCTGCAGGCGGGGATGTGAGGTGACGCTACCGGAGCACCGAGGTCGGACGGACAAGCGCTTTACCGCAGGCTATACATAGCGCGTCAGCTGCACGCGGAAGCGCTGCTTTTTAGTGATGGCAATATCGCCGACGCTGAGGCGACCTTTCCCTGGCATCGCGATCAGGTCACCCGACTGGACGGTATGGCTGGCTTGCTTGACTTCTTTCCAGTTCACCCGCACGTCGCCAGCCGCGATCGCGTCGGACATTTTGCTGCGCGACATGCCGAAACCAGCCGAGGCGATCGCGTCCAAGCGCAGCGAAGCTTCCACCGTCGCGATCTCCTTCGTCCGCGGCGGCCGAACCTTTAGATCGTCTAGGGACAATGCCTTGACTTTCACCGGTACCGAGCGCACCTGTTGCAAGTTCAGCTCCAGAAACTCCACCAGCTCCGGCACCACTAGCATCTGCGCGCCGCGTTCTCCCAGGACGATGATGTCGCCGAACTTCTCGCGCACCACACCGGTTGCCAGTGTCGCCCCCAGAAAATCTCGGTGTGTTGCCGTGTCGAAGAGAAAGTTCCCAGCGATCTCGACCGCCGCCACCTCCACCTGCTCCGGCATCAGCGGCAGCTCCGCGCGGGCGATCGCCAACCGCTGCCGCTCCGCTTGCGGGTAGCCGCCCCAACTCAGCAGCTCGATTTCCGTCAGCCGCCCGAAGCGATCGCGGATTTCCGCCAGCACGGGCGGCGAATAAAAACCCGAGCAGACTACCTCCCAGGTTTTAACCGCGCGCTCGGCCAGATCGATTGCCCGCGCGACCTCCTCGCGGTTTTCGATGCCATTCAGTAGCTCTTCTCTCGGTAGCATGCAGTGTTGCAGAAACTCTGTTGCAGAAACGATGCCGGCACGCTGCATGAGAGGATCTAGGCAGCGCGATCGCGGTTTTCTTCACCCTATCAAACCCGTCTCCTCGACTTCCTTACAGGAGACTTCCCGCGTCTTTCGGGAACGGCAATCGTCGGGGACTACGGCTGCGCTAGGTTTGACGATCGGTCATAACTTGGAACTCGAATCGCGAGCTTTAAACGGCGATCGCGCTGATTACAGCCGCAAACAAGCCGAATCTTGACACTCCGGGGTTCGGGGATGCGGCAGCCACCCTCCCAACGCCGACTGGTCTCAGCTCCCAAGTTGCGGACTGAGTTGCAGCCGCACGCGGGGCTGCAGGCGATCGCCTGTCCGCCGAATGGCGGGTAAGCCTGCGAAACAAAGCTTTCTCAGAACCCGTCAAAATAGCCGCAGACCGGCATATCGACCAGTGATGACTGGAACGAAAAATACCCGCGAGCTCTCCAGTCCGCTGTCGCGAACTTGATAAATTTTTGATAAGCTGCTTGCAGTTTCTTGCTTGAATGTCTATGAGCGCCTCCGATTCGCCCCTCGAACGTCGAGAGCGAGCACTCGCTTTGACAATGTACTTGCTGCCCGTTATCGGGCTGGTTCCGTCGGCGTGGACATTACTCCGTAGAAACAGCACCCGCGAGCAGCGCCAAGTCAGCCGCGTTGCAGTAACCCTCGCCTTGGCATGGCTCTGTGCCTACAGCGTGCTTTGGGTTGGAGCCGGTGCCAGTGCAAGCTCCCTATCGCTGCGCTTGTTGTATCTCAACGGATTGCTCAGTACGGGTTACTTTTTAAGTTTTTTGATATTTGCGATTCGCCTGCTGCAAGGGCATTTACCGCGCCTGCCACACCCAAGCAGATCCCAACGCGATCGCCCGCCCACTTAGCAGCATCTTTCTACTGTTTCCATCCCTTATCCCGAGGAACTTACGTGCAAGCCCGCAACGTACCTAACGTCCGCGCCCGGCGCGCCCCTGCAACCGCCGTTCCGACCCAACCGTCGAGCGGCAAGCGTTGGTTTTGGATGGGACTAGGGCTGTCGGTGGTGGCAACGCTCTCGGCGGCAGCCGGAGCGTTGCTCGCACTTGGGCTGGAAGTAAAGCCGTTCGAGCCGAAAGACCCGCAAGCGGAAAACATCTTCGACAACGATCCGATCTCGGCCGCCGATCTGAGTCTGCCGCGCCTGACGCGCTCAGTCAACATTTTGATCGTTGGGACTAAAGTCCTCACCGCAGATGTAGGGCGATCGCCCAAAGAATCTGGCTTTCACGAGCTAGTGAATTCCCTTGATGGGCTGGCCGACACGCTGCTGCTGGCACGATTCGACCCCGAAACCGGCAAGCTCGTCGTCCTCTCTATTCCGCGCGATACGCCTGTAACTGTCGAAGGTCTCGGCCGTATGAAAATTGCCTCGACCAATCTACGCGGCGGTGTGGCTCTGGCAGCAGAAGCTACGAGCGAACTGCTCGATGGCATCCAAATCGACCGTTACGTGCGCGTCAACGTACAAGGTGTTGAAAATCTGATCGACACCCTCGGTGGCGTCTCGGTTTACGTCCCGAAAGACATGCGCTACCAGGACGACAGCCAGCATTTGTATATCAACCTCAAGGAAGGCGAACAACACCTCGACGGCGAGAGAGCCCTGCAGTTTCTGCGCTTCCGTCACGATCGCTTAGGGGACATCGGGCGCGTCCAGCGCCAACAAACGTTTATGCGCGCGCTCGTCGAACAGGCGCTCAACCCGCGGACCCTCACGCGGATTCCGCAGATCTTCCGCGTCGTTCAGACCAACGTTGATACCAATCTCAGTGTTGAGGAAATCCTGGCACTTTCTAGCTTTGCAGCTCAAACCAAAGGCAATGACCTCAAGCTACTGATGTTGCCAGGCGACTTTGGCGCGCGCCCCGCGGATTCCAGCTACTGGGTGCCCAGTCGCGATTGCGTTCGAGAATTTGCCGCGATCTACTTCGATGCCAACGTCGCGCGCGACTTCGATAACGACACTTGCACCGAACGCTTCATTGACCCGCGCATCGCCATCCAAGACAGCACTGACGATCCAGAAGCCGTACTTGGCTTAAAACGTACCTTAGAGCGAGCCGGTTACACCAATGTTTACATCAGCGAAGACTGGCGCGAACCGCTGGCCACGACTCGCGTCGTGGCACAATCCGGGGATGAAAGCGCGGCCTTAAAGGTACAAGCGCTCTTGGGCGTTGGTGAAGTGCGCGTCGAGAGCACCGGCGTGCTCCACTCCGCGGTCACGATTCAGCTCGGGCACGATTGGCGTAGCATTCTTGCCGCTAACGCTACTGAAGATGCCAGCAACGCTCCATACCGTAACACGCCCTAATAAGTTTCTTCCTGCGTCGGACCCTGCGTTGCCGCTTGCGCTAGATCGGAGGAAGTCGCGTTCTCTCCCGAACTCACTCGGTTCTCTGGCGGAGTTAGCTGCGATGCACAGCGGTAAACGAGCGCGGCGCGGCTATCGACCCCGAGCTTGGTAAATGCGCGGCGCAGGTGGGTTGAGACCGTCCATTTACTGATACCGAGGTATCGCGCAATTTGTTCGTTGGACAAACCTTGCGCGACGAGTGCGGTAATCGAGCGCTCGCGAGCGGTCAGCTTCGCGATGATGTTGGGAACGGGCTGGTGCGGTTCGATACTGGCAACCCAAAATCGTCGACCGTCGAGTTGCAAACTACCCACCGTTGCTGATGGTGCGGGGCTGGCATTAGCAGCAAATAGTCGGTAGGTCCGACCTCTAAAATCGAGCACGCCGCTATCTGTTGTTTCGCCGAATGAGGTTGAGTGCGAATTAGACTTGCTGTAGGAAACTTTCACAACACGAGTTCTTGATACGGGAATTCCTCGATCGCCATCATATAGCAGTTGAGGAGATGGCTCTATCACTTCAAGTCTTCAACATTAGTGTATCGAGACTTCCATTCTAGAGATTATCCTGACCAACTTTTTCTTTATCATGGGCAACCCGGCAGCAAAGAACTAAGGTTAAATCCAGTTTTTCCTGGCGAGCTAACTCGGTAAAACAGGGATTTGGTTTGGGTGGAGTTTGGGTGTTTAGAGTTCGGGTGTTTTGTGCTGCACAAACTCAGTAAAGTGCTCTACCGTGCGTGATTGCCGCTCGAACCTAAGGGTGAATGTATCGGTGCAATCCTGTTGTTACGGATCTTTTAGGCGCGTGCCGAATGCCGGACTTTGCGATCTATGCCCCAAACACGCTGAAGCCAAAGTTGCCGACGTTAGAGTCGAGCGACCTAACGGGGTGAAGCAAGCAGTTTTTTGCCCCCATCGATTTGTTACTAACTTCTTCAACTTACTCGTCTTGTCGCGACTTATTTGTTCTGCCACTGTGCCAACACGGCAAATGCATTAAAGCCTCGATACTGCAAGAAGTTGGCGAGCTTGCGAGTCGTTGCCGGATCGAGATTGTCGAAGCCATCGAGCCGGTATTGGCGCATGGCTTTAGCCTTGACTTGTTCCAGTTCTGCCTCGAAGTCGCGATCGCTAGCGACATCGTCCCAAGCGTGCTCGAAAACCTCGGCGGCAATACCTTTTTCCAAACATTTTCGCCGGACTGCCGTCGGCCCGTAACGGCCACGTGCTGCCTCGATAATGCCCTCGGCCGTGCGGAGATCGCTCTGGAAGTCGCGCCCCCGCACCTCAGCAATCGCGTCGGCAATGTCAGCCGGCGCGTACCCTTTACTAGAGGCTTTGCGCTCCAACTCACGCGCACTATAATCGCGGCGGGCAAGCAGTCGCAGGAAATAGCTCTGACAGTCTTGCATGGGGTTGTCAGCGATCGGTACTTCTGTACTAAGAGTAGCGCTTATCGCCCGCGAGTGCCACCTGCAGTCGAGTTCCTGGGTATTCGCCGTTGGCGGAGCTGGCCCGTTCGATTGCTGTTAGGTTGAATGCTTTTCGGTTGAATGCTTTTGCCACGATAGCGATGCCCGCTCGCTGCCATAGAGACAAGCGAGGTCCGACTCGGTTACGCGAGCGGTCGGACGATCCAAGACCAGCTGACCGTCGCGCAGTCCCAAGATGCGATCGCTATACTGCTGCGCCCACTCCACCTGATGCAAGTTGCAAACCACCGTCAACCCCTCGCGATCGCAGAGGGAGCGCAACAAAACTAATACCGCACGAGCGGTTTGCGGATCGAGACTGGCAACGGGTTCGTCTGCCAACACCAGTTGCGCCCGCTGAGTGAGGGCGCGCGCAATTGCCACGCGTTGCTTCTGGCCGCCCGAGAGGCGATCGGCGCGCTGGAAAGCCACATCCAAAAGCTGTACTCGCGCCAGCGCCTCGAGTGCTTCGGTTTGCAGTCGTTGCGGGAACGAGCCGAGTAAGCAGCGCCACAACGGCAACTCCGACAAGCGTCCACCCAGACAGTTCTCCAGCGCTGTTCGTCGGCGCACCAAATCGTATTGTTGGGCAATCGTGGCGATCTGCGATCGTTGGCGGCGCAACTCCAAGGGACCGCAGCCAGTTAACTCGCAGTCTCGGAACCACACGCGGCCGCGATCGGGTCGCGTTAGTTGCAAAATGCAACGCAGCAACGTTGACTTTCCAGCACCGCTCGGACCCAACACCGCCGTAAAGGTCCGAGGTCGGATTGTAAAGCTGACGTCTTCTAACACGGACGTGTCGTAGTGTTTGGTGAGCTTTTCAACGACCAGCAGTGGTGTCTCTTCAGCGTTCATCAGCTATCGCCCCCCAGCGTGTCTCGATCGCGTCGCGATACTTGCGAACGGTCGCTAACTCAAGCGGCGGCGCAGATAAGCGCTCAGCCAGTCGATTAAAGTCACCATTCCCAAAATCAGCAGCAAAATCGTTGCCAGCCGCGAAAAGTCCAGCAACTTGAGGCTCACGAGTAGTTCGTAGCCAATGCCGCCCGCACCGACGATACCCAAAATCACCGACGAGCGCACGTTGAATTCCCATAGATATAAACCAATGCCCACCAACCCGGGTAGTGCTTCCGGCAACACGGCAAACGCGAACGTTCGCAAGCGATCGCTGCCTGTTGCATCGATGGCCTCCACTGGCTCCGGTGGAATCGTTTCGAGAACTTCGGCATACAGCTTTGCCATCGAGCCTGTTGTGTGAAACGCCACGCCCAGGACGCCTGCAAACGGTCCCAGTCCGACCACCGAGACAAAAAACAGCGCGAAGATTGCCGTGTCGATACCGCGCAGCAAATTCAGCACGCCCCGCAGCGGCGGCACCAGCCAGGGCAAGGGTGTAGTGTTGCGCGCGCTGAGCCAGGCCAGCGGACCGGCAACCGCTATAGCAGCCCCCGTGCCGACGATCGCGATCGCCAGCGTTTCCCACGTTGCGGCCAAAAAGCTCGGCAACTCAGACAGATCTGGCGGCCAGAAGCGCGTCAGCCATTCACTCAAACGCGGTAAGCCCGCCCATAGCTCTGGTAGCGACACCTCTGCCGTGCGAGTACTCGCCACCAGAATTGCAGCAAGCAACAGCCCCCAAAATCCCTGTCGCAAGAGCCGTCCGAGACCGCCGCGACGGCAACGCTCGGCACGCAAAATTGCTGCGAAATCGGGAGATGGTGGCGTGGTAACGGGGGGGCGATCGGTTGCGGTCATACTGCGATTGTTTAATCGAATCGTCCGGTACATTGGCCGCCAGAACAGCCCGAGGAGGCGTTCCTCACTCTTCCGCGGCGGACCGATCGCGCTACTGCCTCTGCCGATAAAGAGCGGGCGCGATCGCGCCCGCAGCTATTTCAACTTGCCAACGGTTTTACCTGCTACCTGAATCGGCGCGTAGTTGCTTCCATCCGTTGCCGCGAATCCCGTGTAATTCGTCGGGAGCAGTTCCGCTGCCCGCTCTGGCGACAAATCTGCAAGCGCCTGTTGTAAGCCGCGTTTGACATCGTCCGACAGCCCGCCGCGCACGGCAATCGGGTCGTTCGGTAGCGGCTCCGACTGCCAGACGATCTTGAGCTCGCCGAGGTCGATGCGATCGGTTGCTGCCAGGACGTCGAGGTTGCGGTTGTAATCCGACGCCATATCGACCTGGGCGCTGACCACGGCGATTGCCTGAGCTGCATGGCTGGCTCCTTCGCTGTAGTCAAAGATAGCTTTCGGGTCCAAGCCACGTCGCACGAACTCAGCAGTGGGAATCAGCCAACCCGAGGTCGAACCCACATCTGCCAAGCTCAACTTCAGGGGTTTTGATGCTGACTGACTGTAGGCGATCGCCTCATCAAGGGTATCGAACGGGGCGTCGGCTCGTGCCATCAACACGGAATAATAAAACGGCTTGCTTTGGTACTCGACCGTGGCGATCGCCTCAATTTCCGGGGAGTTGTGCCGGGCCAAGACAAATCCCCACGGCCCCAACCACGCAGCATCCAGCGTGCCCGCCCGCAATGCTTCAGAGAGCCCCACCCAATCTTCGGTTACGGTAACGTCTGATGTTGCCCCTACGGCTCCCGCAATCTCCGTAAACAGTGGTTCGAATTGGTCGCGCGTTTCATTTGGTGTTGGGAAATAGGGCCCGACGCCAAACTTCAGTTCGACAGGTGCCGCCGCATTACCATCGGATGCCGATGGGACTTGGGCCCCATCGGGCGTGCAGGCAACAACCGCCACCAGTGCCAGCACGCTCAAGAGGACGGTGCGCATCCAACTGGTCAGGACGCTTTGCTTTCGTTGCTTCATCTTCAGTCTCGACTCTCAGTCTCGCTGGTGCTTCCACCGATCGTGCGGGATGCATTGATGCTGCAGGCATCGCATGCGGGATTCGGACGCATGCCATCGATCCTTAACCTAAAGAACTATGTAGCAAACCGGCTGGCAAAATCGCCACCGAGCGGAGTCGGTTGGTAGGCGGTATCGCCACGATGCCTAAGGAACTACAAAATCAAACGAAACTGAGGCAGTCCTGAGAAACCCCTCGGTCACGCGACGCGATCGCCCTCCATAGTTGTCACTGGCAAGAGCTGAGAGTTATAGTCGGAAGCGACCTGTTGCATCCTGCTGCAGGTTATGGTGCGAAGGTAACCACCCAATCGGGCGTTCACCTATCGCGTACCAGCTAATCGACCGATTGCTTGCCGGGTCGGTTGCACGACCGGTGCAAGTGACTGCTATGACTGCGGTCGCTTTTGCGTATACGACCCGAGTCCGAACTCCTAGTTCGACTTGACCCTTTCTCAGGCTGCGGTGCGAGTGCAGCCGCTCCGACTGCCATTCCCTGCAGTCACTCCAACTGTCATTCCCGGCAGCAACATGGAGGAACCCGGGCGCACGGCGTCGGGTCTTGCGAGCAGAGCGGGCGCATCCGATGCTATGCGGCAGAGCCGCTGCCCGAGGATTCAACACCAGGCCTTGCTTCGCGACGATTTTGAGATTTTGACCGTTAGGACTTCGACCGCTTTGAACCGTAACTAGCAGGCGCGGGGGCACCGCACGCGATCGCGAGCAGCAGAGTCATGCGAGCATCGGTGCTGGAGGCAGCGAGACCTGTCTTAGGTGCCCGCCCGTGCATGGGTTTTGAGGAACTTGCATGCCAAAGCAAATTGTTATCGCCGAACAGCATCGCATCGCTGCCATTTTTTCCGAAGATCGTGTTGAGGAGGTTATCGTATCTGCCGGAACCCAGCAGGTCGGCGACATTTTCGTCGGTACCGTTGAGAATGTTATCCCCGGTATCGACGCGGCCTTCGTTAACATCGGCGATGCCGAGCGCAACGGGTTCATCCACGTCACCGACCTAGGACCGCTCCGCTTGCGCCGGAGCGCCGGAGCGATCACAGAGCTGCTATCGCCGAGCCAGAAGGTGCTGGTCCAGGTGGTTAAGGAACCGACTGGCAACAAGGGGCCGCGACTGACTGGAAACCTGTCCCTGCCGGGACGCTATTTGGTATTGATGCCCTCCGGTCGCGGCGTTAACCTGTCGCGCCGTATCGAGAGCGAGAGCGAGCGCAGCCGCCTGCGAGCACTGGCAATTTTAATCAAGCCGGCAGGGATGGGGTTGTTGGTCCGCACGGAAGCAGAAGGTCAGCCAGAAGAGGCTATTATGGCCGACCTCAAAGCACTCCAGCAGCAATGGAAGTCGATTCAGGAAGCGGCTGCAGCCGCCCGACCGCCTGCATTGCTCAACCGCGACGATGATTTCATCCAGCGAGTGCTGCGCGACCTGTTTACCGGCGACGTCAATCGCATCGTGGTGGAAAACCCGGCCAGCGTCAAACGCATCAAGCAGCAGCTCGCAGTCTGGAACGGCGGGCGGCCGCCCAACGGTGTTTCCGTCGATCATCATCGCGATCGCCTGCCGATTTTAGACTACTTCCGGGTTAATGCCGCTATTCGCGAAGCGCTCAAACCCCGCGTCGATTTGCCTTCTGGCGGCTACGTCGTAATCGAACACACCGAAGCGCTAACGGTTGTTGACGTTAACTCCGGCTCGTTCACGCGATCGGCAACCTCTCGCGAGACAGTCTTGTGGACGAACACGGAGGCTGCGACAGAAATTGCTCGGCAGCTACGTTTGCGAAAAATCGGCGGCGTTATCGTCGTGGACTTTATCGACATGGACTCGCGCCGCGACCAACTTAAGGTGCTGGAGCACTTTGATAAAGCGCTTAAAGCTGATAAAGCCCGGCCGCAAATTGTGCAGCTGTCGGAATTAGGATTGGTGGAGTTAACGCGCAAGCGCCAAGGTCAGAGTCTGACAGAGCAGTTCGGCCAGCCCTGTCCGACCTGCGGTGGGTTGGGGCATCTAGCGCTCCTGCCAGGCGAAAACGGTCAGGGAGAGTCGCTCGTTGCACCGCTTGCCCCACTTGCCCGGTCCTCCGAGCGGCCGAGTGGGCGGTCCTCTCCTTCTAACGAGGATCTTGAAGCATTCTTCGAGGTATCGGCCGAAGATGACGACCTCGATTTAACCTCGCATCCGAATTATCAAGAAATCGGCAGTGGCAACCGCCGCCGCCGCCGCCGCGATGGCACGCGCGATGGCAATCGGGGTAAATCGCGCCAGGGCCGAGATCGCAAGTCCCCCGAACCAGAGAAGACGCTAGCACCGGTAGTCGATCGCCTGCCGGAAAAGGTCGAGAAGCTGGAGCCAATTGAAACCGTCGAGAAGACAGACAAGCCCGAAAAGACGCGGTCGCCGAAAGCGCCGGTTCCAGAACGCGAGGTGCAGCACATCGCCGTTGAGATGACGCATCTGGAGCAAGAAGTCTACGCGCTCATGGGTTTGTCTCCATTAGTGCGCATGAGTAATGGCAACACCGTCCAGCCCGGTAGTCGACCGGTCGTGACGGTCTACGCGCCGGGCGAAACCCCATCCGTCCCGGTGGCAGTGGGTGCTGCTGTTGGTGGCGACGAAGAATCGCGTTCGTTCGAGCCAGAATCTGAAGGGACATTTGAGGTCGCCTCCGATGAGGTATCCGACGCACCGGACGTCCCCGATGTCGACAATAACGGCGACGCGCCTGAGGAACTGCTCGTGATAACAGCAAATAGCAATCATAGTGCGCCGAGCGAAGCAACTGCGGTAGTAGCAGCTGCATCTGAGGAAACTCCTGAGCCGGCAAGCGGCACTCGCATTCGCCGCCGCCGCCGCCGCTCGTCTGCGACGAACAGCTAGCCTCGAGCTCGGAACGCTGAGCTAATGAGTTACGCTCGAAGTCGACTGGGAAAGCCAAGCACGTTGTAACTGTCTGCCATGTGATAGCCGCGTCCGACCGCTGCGCAGAAGGGTCTGTCACTCAGCCGCCACTGACCGGCGGAATCAGCACGACCTCATCTCCCGGTTGCAGGAGCGTTTCGGGTAGGGCAAGTTGCAAGTTGATGCCGAATCGCGTGAGCCTCCGCCATTGCTCTAACTCTGGGTGCTCGGAGATCGCGCGCGCCAGCACCTCGGCAACGGGCGTGCCCGGTGGGAATTGCCAGTGCAGTTCCCCGTGACCGTAGGCCTCTTGAAAAGCGGCAAAAAGTTTGACCGTAACAGTAATGGGTTTCATGCGATCGCAGGCGGGCAGATGTGTGGATAACTGGCAGGCTGTTGGAAGCCTAGCACTGAGGCAGGAGTGCGTCAGCGCCCGTCTGGGCAACGGTCTATTTGGTTCAATCGCTCGACAATGGCATCGAGGGCGGCCCGCTGTTCGCGGGGCGAACGGTCGCTATGGTTGAGCAGCAGTGCGAAAACAAGCGGGGCGAACTGCGGCGGGTCGAGATACCCAGCGAGGGCGACAACCCCCGCGAGCGTTCCCGTCTTGGCTCGCAGGTCGAGTGATGCTAAGCGCCAGCGCAGCGTGCCCGTCTCGCCACCCGCAGCAAGTGACTGGCGGTAAAGGGGAGCATAGGGCGCGGTTGTTACCCCTCGTAACGTTTGCACGAGCGCTTCGGGACTGACCAGATTTTGACGCGATAACCCTGAACCGTCGACGAGCGCGTAGCCGTCCGGATCGACGCCAAGGATCTTCAGGCGATCGCGCCGCACGGAAATGCTACCAGCGTCTGGCACGGCACGTCCGAGCTGCCGCAACAGCACTTCGGCAACCAGGTTATTGCTGTCTCGATTGGCTTGCACGACTAGTTCGCCAAGGGGCGGCGAGACAATTACCGCTAGTTCCGTACCTCGTTCGGGAGGACGCGAGCGAGCGAGCGCGGTGCGCTCCACAACAATGCCAACTGCTGCCAGTTCGCGCAGGAAGACATCGCGGAGGTAAGCGTGGGGATGCGGCACGGCCAGCTCCCAAACGTCTGGGCCGTTATCGGCAGGAATGCTGCCGACGATCTCCAACTGCGTCGTCCCCAACTGCGGGCGCAGTTCCAATGCGTAGGGCGTACCTGCAGCTGCCGTAACCCCGCGATTTGTCACTTGCCACTGCTGGCCGGCGATCGCGTCATCCCAGCTCCAGCTCGGCGGCTGGCCGACAGCTTGCGGCACTACAGTGAACGTCACGGCATTTTCGTGCAGAATTGTACCGTTAGCTGCCGTACCATAGGCTGCAATAATGTCGTCCTTTTCCCAGCTGGGTACAACGTCCGGTTCGACGAACGCACTATCTTCGACAACCAGCGTCCGGACGCGAACGATGCCGCGATCGCGGACTTGCCGTGCCAATACCTGTAAGCCTTCACGCGACAACGTCGGGTCGCCGCCCCCAACCAACCGCAGCTCTGTTGCGACGGGCGAAGCCTCCGTTCCATAAACTGACGTGCGCGCGCGCCAGCCCGGTCCAAAGTGCTGGAGGGCCGCTGCCGTCGTCAGCAACTTGGCAGTCGATGCAGGTATGAAAAAACGTTCGGACTCGCGCGCGTAAAGGGTACGCCCCGACGCCATTTCCCGAATGAGGATGCCCCACCGCGCGCGTTGCCAATCGGGATGCTCGACAACACGCGCGATCGCGGCCGGCAACTCTGCCGGGCAGAGCGCCCGGGCTGGGGTTGCTTGCATGCCAGTCAGACCACAGGCTAGCACGGTTGTCAGTGCGGGCAATACTAATCGCAAACGCCCGCGCATCAAGCCGGCTTCACGCGCATCAACACCTGACCGTACTCTACGGGTTCGCCGTTTTCGACCAGAATCTCCATCACCTCGCCCGACACCTCGGCTTCGATTTCGTTCATCAGCTTCATAGCTTCGATAATGCACACGGTCTGCTCGCTACCGATTCGATCGCCGACATCCACAAACGGCGCTTCGCCGGGAGCTGGGGCACGGTAGAACGTCCCGACCATCGGCGACACGACATCCGACCACTTACTGGTATCGGGCTTATTTGTCTCGGGGGTAGGAGCGACTACGTCAGGAACCAGGGCAGGGACCCCGAGGGGAGCTGGGGCGACAACCGGAGCCGCACTCGGTACGATCGAGGCGGTCGAAGTCGCGCCTTTGCGCACGGAAAGCTCGAACTCGTCGCATTTGAGCGTTAGCTCGGTAATTTCAGTTTGAGCAACAGCGGCGAGCAACTCGCGAATCTGGTTGAAATCTATAGGCACGAAGGCTGGACCTCACTCGACGGGGCTGGCGGGGCTGGCATGGCGCTATGATGATTCGCGCCCGAGGTAGGTATCCGTCCGGGTGTCGATGCGAATGCGCTCGCCGACCGAAAGGAAAAGCGGCACGTTCACCTGAGCGCCCGTGGCGACGATCGCGGGCTTGGTGCCGCCAGTTGCGGTATCGCCCTTGACGCCGGGGTCGGTCTCAACAATCTCCAACGTGACGGAGTTCGGGAGTTCGACTTCTAAAACCGTCTCATTCCAGAATACGACCGACACTTCCATGCCCTCGCCGAGGTACTTCACGCGATCGCCGATCTGCGCGGCATCCAGTGTAGCCTCTTCGAAAGATTCCATGTCCATAAAGACGAACCGATCGCCGTCTTTATAGGTGTGCTGCATGGTACGCTTTTCGAGGATCGCTTGGGGCACGGTTTCCCCGGCGCGGAAGGTACGCTCGACGGAGTTACCCGTCTTAACACTTTTAAGCTTGGTGCGCACGAATGCCGAGCCTTTCCCCGGCTTGACGTGCAGAAACTCGACAACCCGCCACACGTCGTCGTCGAGCACGATGGTGACGCCCGTCCGGAAGTCGTTGCTGGAGATCATGAGGCGGTCCGTTCCCTGGCTTACGATCGCCACTCATTGTACAGCGAGGCGGGACGCCCTCCGCCGCGACGCCAAGAACGGATGGCAAGCGCTGGTGCAGCTTGCTCTGCCGCGGCAAATCAGCCCTTGCCAAAAATGCCTGGCATTGCCGACCGCAATCGACTAAGGTCCAAAGCTTAGAGCGATCCCTCGCTGTGCCAAAGACGGACGCCCGAGCACCTTCGACATTAGGGATAGCGGCCGGTCAGGCGATGATGACCCCTTACAAGAGACATGACAAGTGAAGGAAAACGACACCCAGCCTATCCAGCCGGTAGATTACGTCGAGGCGACCGCATACCTACTAGAGTTGGACGTCGCGCCCTATCGGGCAGGCGTTGTCGAAAATTTCGCCCGATTGCGCGCAATCGCACTCGCGCTGGATACTGTCGCGCTGCCGACAACTGTTGAACCCGTATAGCAGTTTGCGCCCGAACGTTGGTGCACCGAATAACCTCAAATGCTCCTGTGCAGACTTCAAACTGTTTGGAGAATGCTGAGTTGACGGCGCGGTAGCCGGATCAGCTGGCCTTGCGGACCTGCGCTCGCCCGCTCGGGCGAGCAGAGGGATCGGACGGACGGTCGGGTTCGCGAGCCCGGAGCAGCGACTCGCGACCGTTGCGTGCGATGCGCAGCATCTCTAAAAGCTGGCGTTCGAGATCGAAAAGCGCTTGAGTTGCGTAGTCGTCCGCCTCGTCGCGCAGACGATCGCAATCCTCGCGGGCTTGGTCGAGCAACAGTTCGTTGTCTACATGCGTCTGCTTGCGCAAGCGATCGCACTCCTCGCTGATTTGCGCGTGGAGTTGCTGGGCTTCCCGTTGTGCCCGCTGCACGATGCCAGTGTCATCTAGAATCTGTGCCGCGCGGCGCTCGGCAATTTGCATCGTCTCGCGCGCATAGGCTTCTGCTTCCTGAAGGATCTCGTGCTTCTGCTCCAAGATGGTGCTTGCTTGTTCGATCGCGATCGGCAGATTCGTCCAGATGGCATCGATCTGAGCGAGTAACTGGTCTTCACTCACCACCGACCATTTGGTAAAGGGGATATTCGCGCCGGTCACGATGTCTTCTAGGCGTGAAAGTTCTTTTTGGAATCGCAAACTCTCGGCGGTGTCGGCGGCGGACTCGGTTCGATCGCGGTTGGTTTCACTGTGGGGGGAGTCTTGGCGAAGCATTGATAAAGGTCTAACGCAACAAGTTCTGGGGTCAGGTGCTCGACAGAGCCGCCGAAACGAGCGATTTCTTTGACGACGCTGCTGCTGAGGAAGCTGTATTCGTTCGAGGTCGCGAGGAAAACTGTCTCGATGCCGTCCCAGAGTGTCTGGTTTGTGTGCGCCATCTGCAACTCTTTCTCGAAGTCCGACAACACGCGCAAACCGCGCAGCAGAACGTTTGCGTTGCATTGTCGAGCATATTCCACGGTCAAGCCTGCGAAACTGTCGACTTCGACGTTGGGCAGGTGCTGCGTACAGGCACGAATCTGACGAACGCGTTGGGAAACAGGAAAGAGGGGTTGCTTGTTGGGATTACCGAGCACGGCGACGATCGTGTGCTCGAATAAGCGGCTTCCGCGCTCGATGATGTCGAGATGCCCGAATGTGATCGGGTCGAAGCTACCGGGGTAGATGGCAATCACGGACGTTGGGCAAAGCACTGGTGGGCGCCCGAGGCTGGGGACGGCTGGTTGGGATTGCCACTACATTAGCGGATCTCAACGAGCGCGATCGCGCGAGTGTTGAACGCCCCCAGGGATGGGCAAACCTGCAGGCACGAGCGGCTTCTGCTAAGTTGTTCAGTGAGAAGTTGCCGGACGCGAACACTTCATGGCGGCTGTTGCATCGCGTCTGGAGGGGTGGTTTGCGCGGAGCGAACGGGAGGCAAAGCACCAGCTTGAGATCCTCGTGACGGTCGCCCTGACAAGATGTTTCCGTCTAGCAAACCGTCATAGATACTTGCTATGCCACCGCATCGGCTGTAATAGCCATTTCACTCTACGCCAATAGGGAACGATTCATCGTGACTGATACCAACCACGACTTTCTTCTGCAAACCGATGCGACCGTTGCCGACCTAATTCAGAGCGAGCTTCAGCGCCAGCGCCAGCACTTGGAACTGATCGCGAGCGAAAACTTTACCTCGCCCGCGGTATTGGCTGCACAAGGCTCGGTGCTGACCAATAAATATGCCGAGGGACTGCCCGGCAAGCGCTACTACGGCGGTTGCGATTTCATCGATGCGGTAGAGCAGTTGGCGATCGATCGCGTTAAGAAACTGTTCGGAGCGGCGGCAGCAAACGTTCAGCCGCACTCCGGCGCGCAGGCGAACTTCGCGGTGTTCCTGGCGTTGCTGAAACCGGGCGACAAAATTATGGGCATGGATTTGTCCCACGGCGGCCACCTGACCCATGGCTCGCCGGCTAACGTGTCCGGCAAGTGGTTTGACGCGTGTCACTACGGTGTTAGCAAAGAGACCGAGCGCCTGGATTACGATACGATCCTCGACCTAGCACTGCGCGAACGACCGAAGTTGATCGTCTGCGGCTACTCGGCCTACCCGCGCGTCATCGATTTTGAAAAATTCCGAGCGATCGCCGATGAGGCAGGTGCATATCTGCTGGCAGACATCGCACACATTGCCGGTCTGGTCGCGTCAGGACATCACCCCAACCCAATTCCCCACTGCGATGTGGTGACGACGACAACTCACAAGACCCTACGCGGTCCCCGCGGCGGTCTGATCCTGACTCGCGATACGGATCTGGGCAAGAAGTTCAACAAAGCGGTGTTCCCCGGCACGCAAGGGGGTCCTTTAGAGCACGCGATCGCCGGCAAGGCCGTGGCATTCGGCGAGGCGCTCGAGCCCGAATTCAAGGCATACTCCGGTCAGGTTATTGCCAATGCCCGTGCCTTGGCTGCGCACTTGCAGGAGCGAGGTCTCAAGCTCGTTTCCGACGGCACGGACAACCACTTATTACTGATCGATTTGCGTTCGGTCGGGATGACCGGCAAGATAGCGGACCAGCTGGTTAGCGAAATCAACATCACCGCTAACAAGAACACGGTGCCGTTCGATCCCGAGTCGCCGTTCGTCACCAGCGGGTTGCGCCTGGGTTCGCCGGCGCTGACAACCCGAGGTATGGGGGAAGCTGAATTCTGCGAGATCGCCAACATCATCGCCGATTGCTTGCTCGACCCGGATAGCGATGCCGTCAAGCAGGACTGCCGCCAACGCGTTGCCGCCTTGTGCGATCGCTTCCCGCTTTATCCGCACCTGGACGCAGCAGTTCCGGTACTGGCATAACGCGACCGTGCGGGTCGCCGCGGGAGGGACGGGTTACCTCACCTGCACGCCCGCCAGTTACCCGCTCGACACGAGCACGGTACTGGCGGGTCAGTTTTACATTGTCAGTTTTACATTGCCTGTGAGGAGAATCGCACCCGGCGCTCGGCCGTCACTGCATTCACATCGACTCGTCGGCCACCGCACCGTTGCGCTCTCTCTGAGCCATCTGCTGCAGCGTATCGACGAAGGCAAAAACGGCAGGCGGGTGCAAAACATCGGCCAGGAAAGCCGCACCAATCACGCGCTCTAGGAGGGAAGGCAGCGATCGCGTTACGATGCCGGGCGGGATCGGCTGCGCGGCCAGCCGCGCCATCACCGTCGCACCTAAGCCGCGCTGGACCATGCCGAGGATGGTGGAATCTTCTTTCACTTCGTAGGCAGGGTCAATCTGTTGGTTGTGGTGGGCGAGGTAGTTGGTGATAATTTGGTGGCAGCCGTACTCCTCTGGCGAGAGGATGAGCGGGTAGCGTTTGAGATGTTCCCAGGTCAGCGTCTCGGGAGGCGGTGGGTCCGGCGGTAACAGCGCGATGTAGTCGTCGCGGAAGAGTTCGCGCGTTTCGAACTCCGGACCGGCGGGTAAGTAAGTAAAGCCGAGGTCGGCGCCTCCTTGCCGGATGTCGTCCTCGACTGCGCGAAACAGCTGATATTCGTTAATCGTGACCCGGATTCCGGGAAACCGCCGGTGGAACTGCGCGATCGCGCCGGGCAAAATGTGGGTGCCGATGCTGCGGAAGCACGCGATCGTGAGTTCGCCAGTCTCGAGGCTGCGGGCAGACTCAGCTTTACGACCGATTTCAACGAGTAAATCGAGTACGCTGCGCGCGTCAGCGGCAATGTCCGCACCGATGCTGGTGAGGAAGGCACCTTGACGACCGCGCTTGACCAGGATAGCGCCCAGTTCGTCTTCGAGAGTGGCGATCGCGTGGCTGATGGTGGACTGGGACAGAGCGAGCTTGGCAGCCGCTTGGCTGAAGTTGCCCGTGTCGGCGACAGCAACAAGCGCCCGCAGTTGCGAGAACTTGAGTTTGGTCAGGTCGATGCGGCTCATCGGATTGCCCCTCGGAGGACTTGCAGAGCAATGGGAGCGGCGCAGACGGCTGATGGGGCTCGGTCGAAACGTATCGAGGTCTCGCGTCCGCGACACTAACTAAGTACTTTTGGCGGATTCTACCGCGAACCGCCCCCCGAGTTATCTTCTCTGGAAGAAATTTGAGACGAGATGCGGGCGACACACTTACCGCAGCGGAGATTCAACCGGGAGATCGGCACGTGCTGCCCTCTACCGCCAGCTAGCAATAGCTCTGCAAACCCGTTCGGTTGCTCTCGCGAGTGGATTGCAATCGCGCACCGCAACCTCGAATTTGGCAACCGCCACAACAGCTCGTGCAAACGCGATCTACATATAACGAACGTGACTTAAAACTCCCCAGGCAAGATTCGAACTTGCGACCAATCGGTTAACAGCCGACCGCTCTACCGCTGAGCTACTGAGGAACGCGGGTCGATGCTTTTGTGCATCTCGGTTCACCAGTCTAACAACAGGATATTAACCTTGACAACCAATTGGGCGGATTTGCTGACGGAGCCCCACCCTGCAGGGTCGCCCGCGATCGCGATCGACTGTGGCTTCCCCGAACCGCGGGGGAGGACTGCAGCGCGGTAGTACACTGTGGAGACGAACGCCCCGTAAGCGCCCGCTCGGGCGACCTGCCGTTATGCCTACCTTTCTGTTGGAAGTCGGGACCGAAGAGTTACCTGCTGCTTTTGTCACGAGCGCGATCGCGCAACTTCAAACCTCGGTACCCCAGAGCCTCGACGCTCGGTTCCTGACTTCGGAAGCGATTGCGGTATACGGCACGCCGCGCCGCTTGGCAGTGTCGATTAGCGGCTTGCCGGCCAAGCAGCCGGATCGCGCCGAGGAGATCAAAGGTCCCCCTGCTAAAGCTGCCTTCAAAGAGGGCAAGCCGACGAAGGCAGCCGAAGGTTTCGCGCGCAAGCAGGGCGTGGCACTAGACGCGCTGGAATTGCGCGATACCGATAAGGGCGAGTTTGTTTTTATCAATAAAATCGCGATCGGGCAGCCGACGAAGGACGTTTTAGCCGCATTGGTGCCAGAGTGGATTGGCAGCTTGGAAGGCAAACGCTTCATGTGTTGGGGCGACGGCGACTTGCGCTTCTCGCGACCGATTCGCTGGTTGGTGGCACTGCTAGATCGGGACGTACTGCCGATCGCGCTGACCAACGGCTCGGAAACCGTGCGAAGCGATCGCTTTACCCAAGGACATCGCGTCCTGTCGCCGCAACCGCTAACGATCCCGCATGCCGACGCGTACGTCGAGGTGCTCGCCAAGGCTCGGATTGTCGTCGAGCCAGCACGCCGGCGGACGACGATCGCGCGCGACGTGCAAGAGGCTGCTGCGACCAAAGGCGGGCACGCGATCGTTTATGACGACTTGCTCGCAGAAGTCTCCGAACTCGTGGAAGCCCCCTCAATCGCGCTCGGCGGTTTTGACGAGCAGTTTTTGGAGCTGCCGGTGGAAGTGGCGACGACGGAGATGATCGCCCACCAGCGCTACTTCCCAGTCTGGAAGGATGCCAGCGCTACCGAATTGCTGCCCTACTTCATCACCGTTTCTAACGGCGATCCCACAAAAGCCGACATTATCGCTGCCGGCAACGCGCGGGTGCTGCGGGCGCGGCTGGCCGACGGTCAATTCTTTTTCGACCGGGATCGCCAACAGTCGTTGGAAGCGTTTGTACCGAAGCTGGATGCGGTAACGTTCCAAGCCGATCTGGGGTCGGTGGGCGCGAAAGTCGGGCGCGTGCGAGCGGTTGCCGGCTGGATTGCCACCCAGTTAGCATTGTCGGCCGGCGATCGCGCGCTCGTCGATCGCGCTGCGCTGCTGTGCAAGGCCGACTTGGTGACGCAGATGGTCGGCGAGTTCCCCGAACTGCAGGGCATTATGGGTGAGAAATACGCCCGCGCAAGCAGCGAACCTGAGGCCGTGGCTGTAGCGATTGCGGAGCACTACCTACCGCGCGGCGCGACGGACGGCCTGCCGCAAACGACTGTCGGTCGGGTCGTGGGCATTGCCGATCGCCTCGACACCCTAGTCGGTATTTTTGGCGTAGGTCTGTTGCCAAGCGGATCGTCCGATCCCTTCGCCTTGCGGCGGGCAGGCAACGCAATCGTCGCGATCGTTTGGGACGGCCTGCTGCCCCTGGATTTGTCAGATTTGCTGCAGCGTGGCGTCACGCAGTTCGAAGAGGCGTTTGGGCAAGGCGATCGCACGAGCGGGTTGCTAGATCAGTTGCAGGACTTCTTCGTGCAGCGCGTGCGGAGTTTGCTCGGTGAGGCGATCGACTACGACCTCATCGACGCACTCCTCGGAAACGAAGCCGATCGTGAATACCGCGATCGCGCTCTCAACGACTTACCGGACCTGCAAGCCCGCGCGCGTTTTCTGCAAACCATTCGGCGAAATGGCCGGCTCGACGCCATCTACGAAACAGTTAACCGTTCTGCGCGCTTAGCTGAAAAAGGCGACTTGGACCTGCAGACCCTCGATCCTAGCGCGATTGTATCGCCCGCCCGCTTCGAGAAAGCCTCCGAGCAGGAGGTGTTCGATGGATTGGTAACATTGTTGCCGCAAACCGAAACCGCTCGCGCCGAGCGCAACTACCAGCTACTTGTCGATGGCTTGATCGCACTCGCACCGGCTGTCGGCCGCTTTTTCGACGGACCCGATAGCGTGTTGGTGATGGACGAGGACGAGGCAGTGCGACGCAACCGCCTGAACCTACTAGGCGCGATCCGCAACCATGCGCGGGTGCTTGCGGACTTCGGCGCGATCGTCAAACCGGGCTAACAGCTCCTGAAAACCCTGTAAACATCAAGTACCGCTGCAGGGGGCTAAATATCTCAAAGTGCTGGCAATTTCCGAGCGCTGGCAGCTGGTCGAGAGATTCGAGCAATGATCGTAATGCAGCCGCAGGTGATATCAATTTACACAATGCTTCTGACAGATGAGGCAAACAATCCCTTGGAGTAAAAATTCCCGTCCTGCCATCTGTCGAAGCACTTCCGAGAGTTGGCATGACTTGCCCTAAAAACTGGCGTTACGGATCGTCTAGGCAACAGACATATGTGACGCACCCCCCACGCGAAGCGACAGTGCAACGAACCTCCATACTCGTTTACTAAGATTGTGGTCGGGAACCTCTCCCCTCACCACCAACTCGCAGGTAGCAGTAGGCTCGACTTCGGGACAGAGCGGCGAGATTGTCGCCGCTCTGCGGCGTCACGACCGATAAGGGCAATCGCCGTTAGCGGCTCAATTCACCTACGCGATTTCGTCTGACAAGCGCGGCGCGTCCCCAACCATACAGCCGTTGCAGCGAGCCCGGCGCGGCGATCGCCCACAGCGACTCAGCCCAACACACCAACGCCAACGCCAGCAACACAAACGTTACGGGCGTTACCACCCGAACTGCCAGCCACGTCCCGACGTGCAAGACCATGATGGTCGCCACCAGCAGCGCGCCACCCGCCGCTCCGTAGCGCCAGCGGCGGGTGCGAGCGCGCATCGTCCACCACAATGCCAGTGCTGTCAGCGCGACACTACCCGGCACCAATACCGCACAGATTGCCGCGCAGTGCGTGCGAGACAGTTCGGCGATCGCGAATAAATCGAGCACGAGTTCTCCACCAAATTCTGACTGAACGAGAATCAAACGAGGACGGCGACGCAATGAGCAACAGCCAAGCCTTAGAAAAACTACCAGGAAAGTAAGGCTTGATTTAAGACCATATCAACCGCGATCAGTACTTAAACCAAAAACCGATCGTTTTCAGTTACGATCGCGTGGATCCTGGATGTCGATGTAATCGATTTTTACAAAACGATACGCTAAAGCGAGTTAATACCTTAGCTATCGTGTCACAACCGATCGCAGGCAAACGTTAAGTCTGTTTGCGAGACGTTTACGAGTTATTAAGTTAACGCCACGCACCCGGTCCGCCCCAGAGTTCGATTTTAGGATGATATTTAGATGAGGTTGCTCAACATAACGATTAGGAAGTTTTATCATGCCCCTTAAGATTGTCAACAAATATGACACGAACGTTACACTCACCCATGACGCGCGTAACATTCTTTTTTCGTTACTCTCAAGCACCGGATTTACGAAACAGGTTTGCGACCGTTGTCAAGCAGTTGGGGTTGGCTTTGCCGGACTTGTTTTCCCTCCCGTGCCCTACAGCGAGGAAACCCCCCACGGGATGCCCGTCGAGTTTGAGCCGTACCACTTCTCAGACGATTATTTAATTGTTAATGTCCCGCCGAAGTTCATGTTCCAAGCAAAGGTATTCCAACCCAGCCGCTTGTGCGCGATCTACCGCCTCCAGCGCTAGACCTGCTGCAAAACTCGCGGAGCTTTAGTCCTCAGTTTTCGCTTGCTTCCCGCATCTTCAAATTGACTCGCCGAGTTTTTGCAAATTGAGGCGGCACGTGGTGTCGCAATTCTCAGTTGAGTACCCGAAGGGTGAATTGTTCTATCGAAAATAATGCTTGTGTTGGCTCGCACTCCGTAGGCCAAGGCTTATGGATGGGGGCTATCTCTTGCGTAAATTCTTTTTAGCCAACTGCTTTGGAAGCCGGCGGTTGCCGACAGTTACCGACGATCGATTAAAAACGCTAAAAACCACACGCAAGGAAAGATTGGGATACCTGCAATCCTTCCTTGCGTCTTGTGAACTGTGCATCCCCTGCAGCCGCGATCGCATGCCCGAGGCTCTGGTGTGTGGCAATCGTTGCAGTGCCCAGTTAGTCCCAAGGCGCGAGAAGCCGACGGCTAGAATAGTTTCGGTCGAGTCGTCGGCACTTGCCTGAGGATGCCCATTATGGCTGCTGTATTGCTCAACAATCGATATCAAGTCCTGCGCGAACTCGGTCGTGGAGGTTTCGGGCGGACCTACCTTGCGATCGATACGCACATGCCCTCCGGGCAGCAATGCGCTATCAAGCAGCTCAAGCCTTTGCTGACCGACCCCGATCGATACGACCTTGCTTGCGAACGGTTCCAACGTGAAGCCGCCGTGCTCGAAGCCCTCGGCCGCGACAGCGAATGTATTCCCTGCCTATACGCGTATTTTGCTGAAGCTAATACGTTTTATTTGGTGCAAGAGTGGATAGACGGACCGACGCTGACACAGGCCGTTTCCGATAGCGGCTGCCTGTCACCCGGCGAGGTCCGCGTTTTGCTGGAGGACCTGTTGGGATTATTAGATTTCGTTCACCAGCGCCGCATCATTCACCGCGATATTAAGCCAGACAACGTCATCCTACGTGCCTCCGACGGCAAACCCGTTTTGATCGACTTCGGAATTGTTAAAGAAGCGGTCGATACGCTTTTAGATCTCGATGGGAGCGGCACGAGATCGCTGTCAATCGGTACACCGGGCTATATGGCGCCGGAGCAGGCAGCAGGGCGGCCGGTATACTCCAGCGACCTATACAGCCTCGGCTTGACTGCCGTATACGCCCTCAGCGATCGCTCTCCTCAGGAGTTAGAAACCGATCCGCGGACGGGCGAAATTGCCTGGCGCCAGGTATTACCAGACCTACACTCGTCGCTGGCTGGCGCCCTCGATCGCTGCTTGCGGTTTCACCCGCGCGACCGATTTTCGACAGCAGCGGAGATGCTGGTATCCTTGCGCGGCGGCCCGGTTCCCATCCGCGCGACAGTCCCCACCAGTGCGACCGCTCTCAGCGCACCCGCGACTGCTGCTGCACCGCCGACCGCGACGGCAATTACCGATCCGACAGTCGCAACGCAGGTCTTGCCGCGACCGGAACCCCCACCACCTCGCGATCGCTTTTGGCTGGTGACCGGTTTCCTAGCATCGGGCGTCGTCGCTGCCGGGTTAATTGCCGGGTACGGACTGGTGCGCTTTAGCGACGCGCTATCACAACCTACGGTAAACCGACGGCTGGAAGGCCAGCGGTCAGCAAGTGTCGCCCCCTTCGAGCTACTCCCCGATTCGATTGCTGCTAGCAAACCGGAAGACACGACCGAGGCGGAGTCGGACACCGCGATCGCGCCCGAGCCCGAGCCCGAGCCCGAGCCCGAAGCAACCCTGCCGCGCCAGCCACCAACCGTTATCGTTCCAACCGAGCCAACACCGTCCCCACCAGCAGTACGCTGGTTTGCAGAAGGCACCCCCGAACGCGAAATTCGCGAGGCATTGGGCGAGCCAGCTGCCACGACACCGGGGAGTTTATTGGGCACGGACGTGGTTCTCTACCGCGATATTGCCACCAAGGCCGACTTGGGTTATGTGGTTGATAGTTCCTCGCGGCGCTTGCGCCAAACCAACGTACACTTCGCTCCCAACGATAGTCTTGAGGGGATCCAAGCGGCTTTGACCGAGCTCCTCGGCGGTTCTCTGCCACCAGCCACTGCCAATGCCCTGCGCCAGGTTTATGCAGGCGAAACCGACCGCCGGCAGTTCGCAAGCAGCAGAGTTGCCGGGATGGTCCACCGCAATCGCGGTCGACTGGCGGTTAGCTTTTGGGATGCCAACTAATCGCAAGTCATATGCCGCTGGTCTCTGAAGCTGAATTAGTTGCCGGCGCAATCGCTGGGAAATTAGCGAGTTTCCCGACCGATACTGTACCCGCGCTAGCGGTCCGACCCGACTGCGCAGCATCGATCTTTGCCGCCAAACAGCGCCTGCCGGATAAGCCGTTGATCTTGATGGGGGCAACGGCAGCAGACCTGTGGGACTATGCCTGCGGCAGCGATCTCGAGCGTGCCGCGTGGGCAAGTGCGGTACGGAATGACTGGCCGGGGCAACTGACACTCGTGCTACCGGCCGGATCGAACGTGCCGCCGGCAGTCAACCCCAACGACCCGAGCACCATCGGGCTGCGCGTTCCCGACAGCGATTTTGCCCGTGCTATTCTAGCTGCGACCGGGCCGCTTGCAACGACCAGCGCCAATCGCTCGGGCTGTGCACCGCTAAAGACCCCCGAGGCGATTGCAAGAGCCTTCCCCGATGCCCTCGTGCTCGATGTGGCAGTACCGCCTAGCAGTGGCGTGCCCTCCACCGTGGCGAAGTGGACGAAAGCAGGTTGGGAAATCTTGCGTCATGGAGGAGTCGCGGCTGACTCGTTGCCCACTATATGAGCGAGCCCCCTTAGTACTAGATCTCGATCGATTGCCAGCTGCGCTGCGAGCTCCGGCGAGCGGGAGCATAGCATCGCGTGGACCGAGGACGCATCGCCGCCGGTCAATACCACCGTTGCGCTGGGGTAGTGCTGCCACCAATCTGCGATCGCCTCGCCAACCCCAGCGGCGACAGCGTAAAGAATACCGCTGCGAATTGCGACCTCAGTGGAACGCGCCCAACGCGGGGGCAGCTCGGCAGAAAGCGAATTCATCAATACCTCAGGCAGCGCGCTGGTCCCGGTACCCAACGACCGCGCCTGCAAGCTCAACCCAGGCCAAATTGCTCCGCCAATCAACTCGCGATCGCGATTTACCCCGGTTAGCGTGAGTGCCGTCCCCGCATCGACGACCAACGCGGGAAATCCGCGTTCTATACCTGCTCCATATACGGCCAGCGCGCGGTCGATCCCAAACGTCGGGTAGGCACCGCGCAAGGGTACGCGATCGAGGGCGATCTCCCGTGCCTGTTGCAGATTTTGCCAGTACGCTGTCTGCTCTCCGACCACCGAAGCTAGATACAACGGGGTTTCGGAAGCTAGGTTAATGTTTGCCGGCAGCCACTGTTCGAGTTCGCCAGCTGCTATGGGAGTGCTAGGGTGCGGACTATGCCAAGTTTGCAAAAGCGTCGTTCCGCGCCCGAGTGCCCAATGCAAGCGCGAGTTACCTGTCACTATTCCGAGCCAACTTGAAGTTTCGTTCACCAAACTAGGTCCGAACCCAAACTGTTACCAAGTGCCGCCATCGGTTGCGCGGTTGCAGGTGCCATAAAACACAATCAGTTAGAACGCTCTCGCTGCCGATGGTAAGGATGCCTTTGTCGATCCTACATAGTGGTTTCTGCCAAACAGCGATGGCTTCACCCAGCCGAATCTAGCTGGTGCGAACGGACCGACCTGTCGGGTGCTGCCGGAGTAGCAATTGGGCGTGGTGCTCAGCATAGAATGCAGTGGAGATGGCTGCAGTTGCCTCGCGGGCCGGTTTCGTAACTTCAGATATTCATGAAAATCTGACAACGGCAAGGGTGTGATAGTGTCAGGGCAGGTATGGCTGCGCCTCCGGCGCGGATAGCAGGAGCGTGCCTACCGCTTGCGCGATCGCTCTGATGGGGGGCGATCGCACTATCGGGAATCATCACTGCGGCCTTGCGCAAGGCGGAAGCTTCATGTCCGACATTCCCTTTACGCTCGACCAACTCCGGATCCTAAAGGCGATCGCTTCGGAGGGTAGCTTTAAACGCGCAGCCGACACGCTGTACATTTCTCAGCCGGCCGTAAGCCTGCAGGTGCAAAATCTAGAGCGCCAAATGGATGTCCCGCTATTCGACCGCGGCGGTCGGCGCGCGCAATTGACTGAAGCCGGGCAGCTCCTGTTGAGTTATGGCGAGAAGGTACTATCCCTCTGCCAAGAAACGTGCAGGGCGATTGAGGACCTACAGAACCTTCAAGGCGGCACCCTGCTGATTGGTGCCTCCCAGACAACCGGAACCTACCTGCTACCACGCATGATCGGTGCTTTCCGACAGAAATACACCGACGTTGCGGTCCAGTTGCACGTTCACTCGACTCGCCGAACGTCCTGGAGCGTTGCGAATGGCCAAGTCGATCTCGCCATCATTGGCGGCGAAGTTCCAACCGAGCTCCAAGATACGCTCGATATTTATCCCTACGCCGAGGACGAGTTAGCGCTGATCGTGACGGGGTCACATCCGATGGCCAAGCTCGAGGCCATCCCCAAGGAAGATCTGTACAAACTCGGGTTCATTACCCTCGACTCCCAGTCGACCATTCGCAAGGTGATCGATCAGGTTTTGGTTCGCCATAACATCAACTCCAAACGACTGAAGATCGAAATGGAGCTTAATTCTATAGAGGCGATCAAAAATGCAGTGCAGTCCGGTCTCGGAGCGGCATTCGTCTCAACGACGGCGATCGAAAAGGAGTTGCAGATGCAAACGCTAAGACGGCTGGCGATCGAGGACGTGTCGGTGCGGCGGACGCTTTCACTGATCGTCAATCCCAATCGCTATCGCTCCAAAGCAGCCGAAGCCTTCATGCAGGAAATCTTGCCGCTATACTGCACGGACGGATGGTTCAAAGGTCTGGATACGCCGCAGCCGACCCAGTCTAACCGTCGCCGCGCTGCAGCTTCTAAGCCCAGTCGCAGTTGAGCGATCGCTGCGGACAGTTGCGCGGAGCAAGGTGTCCTCAGGACGGATGTCGTTGTTAGTTCGCGCTAGGGGACGAGGCGGGCGCCCGCGGGGCGATCGCTACAATCGAGGGTAGACAGCGAACATTCCAAGCAAAGGCCGCACGTCCATGATCCCAACCGTCATCGAAAGCTCCGGTCGCGGCGAACGCGCATTTGATATCTACTCGCGCCTGCTGCGGGAGCGCATCGTTTTCCTCGGACAGCAAGTCACCGACGAACTTGCTAATGTTATCGTCGCGCAAATGCTGTTCTTGGAAGCAGAAGATCCCGACAAGGATATCTATTTGTATATCAACTCCCCTGGCGGTTCGGTTTACGCGGGATTGGGCATCTTCGACACGATGAACCAAATCCGCCCGGACGTGAGTACTATCTGCTTGGGTTTGGCTGCTAGCATGGGCGCGTTTTTGCTCAGTGCTGGAGCGAAGGGTAAGCGCCTTAGCTTGCCGAACTCGCGCATTATGATCCACCAACCGCTCGGCGGCGCTCAGGGTCAGGCGGCAGATATCGAGATTCAGGCGAAGGAAATCCTGTATCTAAAGCAGCAGCTCAATCAATACATCGCCGACCATACCGGACAGCCGCTGGATCGCATTGCTGAAGACACCGAACGCGACTTTTTCATGTCGCCCTTCGAAGCGGCAGAGTACGGTTTGATCGACCAAGTAATCGATCGCAAACCCTCCGCCAGCAACCCACCCGACACCAACGGTAACTAACATCACCCACTAACAACAAGATGCCACTCGACGAGCGACTGTCTCCGTTCTCCTCCGGGAGCGTGCAGTCGCTCGTTTGTATTAGCGTTTGCCCGGCAGCTAACTGGAAATGGCAAGAAGGTTGCGCGTTGAATCGGCGAGATCGAAAAAATCTAGCAAAGGAAGGGAGCGTCAGGACAGTTTCTCGAAGGAAAGTCTAGGAGCAACGTCCTTTCAGTGGCTCTTTGCAAATTCAAATTACGCGCAATCGGGCACAAACTCACAACAAGCGAATGGCCTTTATGTTCTTTTAGGGTCGCTCGGGGTAGTCCGATCCCCGGCTAGACCCCTTTCAAACAGCTTTTTAGCTTAATCTCCCCCGAGTTATCTCCGCTGAAAACATCCCACGCAAGCCCAAAGTTCGTTCTCAGATTTGCTGCTCATGACCATTTGTTTGTGTCCCGGCATCCACGCCCCACAGCTCACCCGCGAGTTTGCTGCTGCCATCGGACTGAGCGCACCGAAAGTTGCCCCTGGCAGTCCATTCGCGATCGCCGATCTTCTGAGCTTCCTGGACGGAGCGATCGCCTCGACCGAACCCCTAACGTTCATTGCCTTCAGCGCGGGAGTTGTCGGTGCAATTGGGGCTGCACCTTTGTGGCAGCAACGCGGCGGCATCGTGCGTTCGCTCCTTGCCTTCGACGGCTGGGGCGTCCCGCTCGCTGGCACGTATCCCCAACATCGCTTCAGCCACGATCGCTTCACTGCTTGGAGTTCGACCCTGCTCGGTGCTGGCGACGACCTTTTCTTTTGCGACCCACCCGTTCCGCACCTTGATCTATGGCGATCGCCACACACTGCCCGTGGGTGGCACGTCCCGCGTCCCGGCTGGCACCACCGCACGACTGCCGCCGACCTGACGCGATCGCTCTTGGCTCGCTACGGGGAAAACTTGAATTAACTCTGGAGGATGGGAAGAGCAAACGGTCGCTCGGCGATCGCAATGCATGGCAGGGGGATTCTCAGCAACCTGCAAAATATTTAACAAAACTCTTAAAATAGGGTTCCAATCGTTCAGATGGCCGTAGCATCATAAACAACGTTGTTAGCACCTAATTAGGATCGGAAGGCGTAAGCGATGGAGTTGCGAGTTGCTCCTCGCCCCCGGGCTTTGGCGATCCAGTCCGAAATATCTTCGCGAAGCAACCTGCGGTGGCTTTGCGCCGCCGACTTACAAGTAGCTAGTTCTAGCTAGCGTCTGAGAAGTGTAGGTTAAAGAAAGTGACAGCAACCCTGGGCAACCCACACGCATCCTCCGAAATGCCCCCCGCGATCGCCATCCACTGCAAGCGGCGTACAGGAGCTTACGCGCTGATGGATAGTCTCAAGCGCCACGGCGTCACGCACATTTTTGGCTATCCTGGGGGCGCGATCCTGCCGATCTACGACGAACTCTATCGCGCCGAAGCCCGCGGCGACCTAAAGCACATCCTCGTCCGCCACGAACAGGGTGCTTCCCACGCCGCCGATGGGTATGCTCGGGCTACGGGTCGCGTCGGTGTTTGTTTCGGAACCTCCGGTCCCGGTGCGACCAACCTCGTGACTGGCATCGCTACCGCCCATATGGACTCGATTCCGCTCGTCGTCGTCACCGGTCAGGTGCCGCGCAAT
Source organism: Rubidibacter lacunae KORDI 51-2 (assembly GCF_000473895.1). Classification (NCBI taxonomy): domain Bacteria; kingdom Bacillati; phylum Cyanobacteriota; class Cyanophyceae; order Chroococcales; family Aphanothecaceae; genus Rubidibacter; species Rubidibacter lacunae. The sequence continues at coordinate 145,730 of NZ_ASSJ01000076.1, forward strand.
GCGATCGGGACCGACGCTTTCCAAGAAACCGACATCTTCGGCATTACGCTGCCGTTGGTAAAACATTCCTACGTTGTGCGCCATGCCTCTGACATGGCCCGCATCGTCGCCGAAGCGTTCCACATCTCCAGCTCCGGCCGGCCGGGACCGGTGTTGATCGACGTCCCCAAAGATGTGGGCATCGAGGAATGCGATTACATCCCCGTCGAGCCGGGGCACGTCAATTTACCTGGCTTTCGCCCAACCGTGAAGGGCAACTCGCGTCAGATCGCTCACGCAGCGCGGATGTTGCAGGCGGCGGCACGACCGCTTCTATACGTTGGCGGCGGTGCGATCGCTGCCGGTGCCCACGCCGAGATCGTGCAGCTCGCCGAGCATTTCCAGATTCCCGTTACGACGACGCTGATGGGCCTGGGTGCATTCGACGAACGCCACGCCTTGTCCGTCGGTATGTTGGGGATGCACGGCACGGCTTACGCCAACTACGCCGTCAGCGAATGCGACTTACTCGTGGCGATCGGGGCGCGGTTCGACGATCGCGTTACGAGCAAGCTCGACGAATTTGCTTCCCGTGCCAAGGTCATCCACATCGATATCGATCCAGCAGAGGTCGGTAAGAACCGAGCGCCCGAAGTCCCGATTGTCGGCGATGTAAGGGTTTGCCTGCAACAGCTGCTCGCACGGATTGCCGACTTGGGAATTGATGCCGATAGCAGTCGCACCCACGCCTGGTGCGAGCGCATCTCGCGTTGGAAGCGCAACTACCCGTTGGTAGTCCCGCACCCGGATGGCAAGCTCTCGCCCCAGGAAGTCATCGTCGCTATCGGGCAGCATGCCCCCAACGCCTTCTACACGACCGATGTCGGCCAGCACCAAATGTGGGCTGCGCAGTTTATCAACTATGGCCCGCGGCGTTGGATTTCAAGTTCCGGTTTGGGCACGATGGGTTTCGGGTTACCTGCTGCGATGGGCGTCAAAGTTGCCCTGCCGGACGAACAAGTCATTTGCATCAGCGGCGACGCCAGCTTCCAAATGAACTTGCAGGAACTTGGCACGCTTGCACAGTACGGAATTGCAGCCAAAACTGTCATTATCAACAATGGCTGGCAGGGCATGGTGCGCCAGTGGCAGCAAACGTTCTTTGGCGAACGCTATTCGGCGTCGAATATGCAAAGCGGGATGCCCGATTTCGTCAAGCTCTGCGATGCCTACGGTCTCAAAGGCATGGTGGTTGGCGATCGCGCTCGGCTCGACGACGCCATTGCCGAGATGCTGGCCCACGACGGCCCGGTTTTACTGGACGCCCACGTGACGCGCGACGAAAACTGTTACCCGATGGTCGCACCGGGTAAGAGCAACGCTCAGATGCTCGGACTGCCAGAACCGCAAGAATCCGAATCCCCCCCAGAACCGGTGGTCTGCAGCAACTGCGGCATGGCTAACCCTGCCGCACACGCTTTCTGCTTCCACTGCGGCACCAAGCTATAAGTGCTGCGTCTATACGAGACGTAACGGCTGCCGCTACGCGCCCTCCTGCCATAGCGGGGACGGTTTCCGCGAAATTGGGTGCTTGAAGCACAGGTGATAGCTTAAGGGGAGCCGCATTTAAAGCGGTTAAGTGCTCTCCCCATCAAAATTAGGGCGCGTTCTCTCACCGCATTTTCGCAGGATGCTTGGATACTGCTTTCCCGCTTCGATCGTCACGGAACGCTTGACCGGCAAGAGCACTCGCTTTATGGCAGCTTGCCGAGATCGGTCCCACCAACCCCACTGTTGCGAACTGCTGTTGAACCCCGATTTTAGGAAGCTTGTCTAAGCGCACAACTGCAAACAAGGAGGAAGCAACGCGGGTGTTGGCAGAAGACCGGACACAGGCCAGCGATCGCGAACTCGTTCGGCGCTGCCAGCAAGGCGACACCGACGCATTCCGTCACCTTTATCGACGCCACCAGCAAAAGGTGAGATCGCTGCTGTATCAGCTTTGCGGCGGACAGGTGCTGGACGATCTGGTGCAGGAAGTATTTCTGCGGGCCTGGAAAGGCTTGCCGAAAATGCGTCAAGCAGCTACTTTTTCCACCTGGCTATACCGCATTAGTTGGAATGTGGCCAGCGACCAGCGTCGCAAGTTTGCTCTCCAGCGCCGCGATCGGGCCGCGATCCAATCCGACCGGGCCGACGTTGCAGCAACTGAAGCGCCCGATTTGATGCAGCTCCATCACCGCGAACTCGTCCAGCAGGGCCTCGATGCCCTCGCTCCCGAGCAGCGCCTGTTGATCCTCCTGCATGAAATCGAAGACGTGCCGCATAAGGAAATCTCCAAAATTCTGGGCATTCCGATCGGGACGGTAAAATCGCGACTGTTCTACGCGCGCCGCGCATTGCGCGAGTATCTGCAACAGCAAGGAGTCTATCCGTGAGCCAGCCCCCTCCCCAGAACGAAGACCGCTTGGCTGACTTTCTGCGCCGCTATCAACCGGAGCCGCCTCCAGCCACGCCCGAATTCGAAGAGCAGCTGATGCGGCAAATTGGCTTAGCAGAGACGCCAAATCGGCGGTTGCGCTCATTTCGCCTCCTTGGAACAGCCGGGGCGATCGCAACAGGAGCGCTGCTGATTTGGGGGGGCTTGCGTTGGATGGCTTCGCGGCCGGCCGCAAGTGTTGCTGAAGCTGAAGTCGAACTCGAAACGTTCGTTTTCGAGACATGGACCGGAGCAACGACCGGGCCGGTTGTCGCAGATCCGGCCGCAAGCAGCTGGTTGAAGGCAACGGATGCTGGGCCGATCCAGCCAGCACAAAGTTCTGAATAAAAGGGCCCAAGGCTGCGCTAGCCAGCCAGCTGTGCCTTGCTCGCGGCGGTTGTTGCAGGAGAGCAGGCCTGAACTTGCAGACAACCGTGACTTGACTCGATGCGGAGAATCATCGTGAACGAACAATTTCGCCACCTGACTGGATTGTCGACTGTAGTATTGTCGCTATCCTGTCTGCTCCTGCTCTCGCTACCGAGCGAGGGTGCAACTGCTGGTGAATGCAACCGTTTTGCACGCGCGCAGACCCCGATCGCGCATGCTAGTGGCGAGTCAAACCGCCCGCCCCGCCCTCGGGCCGGGGCGGGCGGGCCACCTCCGACAGTGACGATCGAGGAACTTAACCTCAGCAACCAACAACTGCAGCAAATCTCGACCATCCGCGCAGCATATCGCGCTCGCATCGAGCAACGCGAGACCAGTCTAGAGAGAGCTCAGGACCGACTGCGCGAGTTAATGGCGGGAACGGCTACGGTAAGCGAGATTCGCGCTCAGTACGGGCGCGTGGAAGAACTGCGCCAGCAGCTCGGCAACCTGCACTTCGAGAGCACCCTGGAGATGCGGAATGTACTGACGCCAGAACAACGTCAAGAACTGAACGAGATGTTGGAAGAGCGTCGCGCAAAACGTCGCTGCGTCAAATAGAGCGATCGCCTGCCAATTGACAGCATGCACGTTTTTCTGCGAACTGAGGTGCATTAGCCGCGCTGCCACCCTCGCCGAGCCGGCGTCTGCTTATGAGAGTCCGCTTATGAGCGCCCGCTTAATAAAGCACTAGCATCAATTCCTGCTGGTAGCGTTGCGTGAGCTCGCGATCGGCACCGAGCAACTTAAAAATTGCCAGAGCAGCCTTGCGCGCGCCATCGCTTCGGTACTTGCGGCTCGCACTTACGATCTCGAGGAGTAAAGGCAAAGCGCGATCGTAGTCTTCCGTTAGCGCGAAATGGATAGCTTTGGCAAAGGGGGGATCGAGGTCGCTTCCGGTTTCACTGCAGGCTGCTTGCTGCAAGTGAATTAGCTCGATCAGCGCTTGGGCAGGAGAATAGTGCTCGATCTGGCGCACGTCGATCGCCTGCAACAGCTTTTCAGCATCTTCGAACCGACTGCCGTAAACCAAGAAACGCGCTGCTTCGAGAGTCAGTGCCGGATGGTTGGGGTAGCGTTCGAAGAGGCGATCTAGGTGGGTCTTTGCGCACGCTAAGTCATCGGCAGCAACAGCTGCTCGTACCTCGTTTAGTCCTGTTGCCAGCGCCGAGTGCAGCTGCAATCGGGTTTCCAGTAATTCGCGCAGTTGTGGCTCTGGGAGCGCGCCAACGAACCCCGGCAATACCTCCCCCGCAACCGCCAAGCGGACGTCCGGGACGCCCTCGACCTGATATTGGTTTGCCAGGTCTTGGGCGCGGTCGATATCCACCTTTGCCAGCACGAAGTCGTACTCCTGGACCAATTGCTCTAGTAGCGGTCCTAACATCTGACACGGACCGCACCACTTAGCATAAAAGTCGATCAGCACCGGACGCTCGTGGGAGGTGGCGATGACGGCGGACTCGAAATTGCCGCGGTCTACTGCGACAATAGAGCCGGTAGTGATTCCCATCGGGGCTGTCTCTCCTCTCTAAGTAATGGCACGCAACCAACACGCGTGTTTGCAGAAAGTTCGTAACCTAAAGCACTTTCTGCTTAAAGGTCCCTCGATTTTAGACCGAGGACTGCAGACTGCAGTGAGGGCGCTCCGCATGCTATGCAGTCTCTACAACGCAAACTGCTGCGCTCGGAGGGTATTTTCCGGCAATAGCGATCGCTGTGAAAATCAGTTCGTGCGGCTTGCTGTTATTCGACCAGTTCAGTCAGCAAGTTCGACCGTAGGGTCCGAAGAGGGCGGCACGCCCTCAAGCACGAGCAGCACCTCCATCACGGATTTGACAATCGGTGCGGCAACGGTCGAACCAAAAATGACTCCTCGTGTTGGCTCGTCTACGACTGCCAGAACCACGTAGCGTGGTGCTTCTACGGGGACAATGCCAACGAAACTCGTAATCCTAGCGTTGGTGTAATAGCCATTCAGCGCTTTCTGAGCAGTACCGGTTTTCCCTGCAATTCGGTAACCGGGGATGCGCGCGGGTTTCCCGCTGCCGTCGGTAACAACGGTTTCCATGAGTTTTAGGACTGCCCGCGTTGTCACCTCGGAAAAGACTCGGCGGGACGGAAACTCAAACTCTTTTTGCAAATCACCATTTGCATTCACCAATCCGCGCGCCACGTGTGGCGTAACGAGGCGACCGCCGTTAGCGATTGTGGCGTGTAGTTGCGCTAGCTTGAGCGACGTCAATGAAATCCCTTGCCCGAAAGCGGCAGTTGCCGGTTCGATCGGATAATTCAAGAATTGAAACTCGCTCTTAATATGACCGGGGGTTTCGCCGAGCAAATCGACGCCGACGGGCTTTTCCATACCCAAGTTCAGCAGCGCCTTGTAGTATTGGCGCGGGGACAGCTTTTGCATGATGTGGATCATGCCGACATTGCTGGAAACCTGCAGCACCTTGGCGACATTAATGCTACCGTTACCGCCACGACTGTAGAAATCGTGGTTGGAAATCGGCCAGCCGCCAATAGTGACTCTACCGGGATCGTAGACCACTGTTCCGGGCTCAATCGCACCAGCTTCCAAAGCGATCGCCACGTTGATCGGCTTGAACGTAGAACCGGGTTCGAACAGGTCGCCGATCGCCCAGTTTTGTAACTCTTCGAGTTCGTGAGCGAAGTAGCGATTGGGGTTGAAGCTCGGCTCGCTGACCAGTGCTACTAGGGCGCCTGTATGCACGTCCATGACGATGACGGTTCCGCGCTTAGCAGCAAAGACCTCCATCTGTGCCCGCAATGCCTCGCGCGCAGCGCGCTGCAAGCGCAGATCCAACGTCAGCTGCAGGCGCGAGTCATCAAACTGCACGGCATTGTCGGGCAGCGATCGCGGTAAAAGTTGCCCGTTCCCTGCTTGCTGAACTCGTAAGGGATCTCCCTGACGGGATAGCAGTTCTTCCCGGGCATACTCAACACCCGCCTGACCGCTCCGCTCGTCGCGCTGCACGTAACCGACAATACCCGCTGCCAGATCGTGTTGTGGATAGTAACGTGCGTATGTGCGTTCGAGGTCGATACCACTGAGCCGCGCGTCGGCGATCGCGCGCGCGACATCCTCAGTGAGATTGTCGGCGACGCGGATACCGGTATCTTGTTGGCGAAAGCGCTCGGCAAGTTCGTCTGCCGTGTAGTTATCCAGCCAGGGCGCGATTCGATCTGCAACCGCTGCAGCGTCGTCGACTAAGGCAGCTCCTCCATCCGATCCCGCATCATCTGAGGTGTCCACCAAACTCTCTAGCCTGGGAAACATTTCCGGATGAGCGTAGAGCGTGTACACGACGCGATCGCTGGCGAGGACGCTGCCGCGCCGATCGACGATCGCGCGACGTGGAATGTATGGAGGGAGCGGCACCGTCCGCTGAGCCCGAGCACGTTCGGGCAAGGATGGCTTACCGCCGCCGGAGGTTTGCAAACTCGCGATCTGCAACCAGTAGGCGCGCGTACCGAGGGCAAAGCTGGCAAGCAATAAAATTAACCAAACCACCAGCAAGCGACGCGTTTGTTGCTTCCGGACTCGCTGTTGTTTGCGGCGAGACAATGAACTCATGCAGGGTTTGTTGGAGGAAGCAAGCGACGCCCGCGCAGTAGGTGCCATCAGTAGCCAAGAGGCGATGTCACCGGGACGAGTTCGTCGAGTGTTGAGGACGAAGAATCTGACGCCGGTTCGACAGACATTGGTCCGCTGGCAATCTCAGCAGGCGGCTCAACAAAGATTGCCCTTGATGGAGCAGCGCTTTCCAGACCGCGATCTGGATCGGCAGCTTGTTCTGCCAGCTCGTATTGAAGTGTTTCAATTGCGACTGTGAGGTCGCGTTCCTGCTGCTGCAAAGAAGCCAGTTCTTGAAAATCCTGGTTCCATGCTCGCTGTTCGGCTAGCGTCCACGCATATATGCCGAGGGCCGCAGTCGCGAGCCCAATTGTTGCCAGAGACACCGCTTGCTGCGTAGAGGCAAGCAGGCGGAACAGCGGCGGCAGCTTGCGCGTTCCATCAGTTGTCTTCTGGCGACCAGATGGAAAGTGCTCAACTCTTCGCTCAACCCGCCGCGATGGGCGTCGGCGTGTCGGAAGTTCGCGCTCGGGCAGTGGTGCTAGCGGGGGGCGATACCGGGGAGCTACTGACATAAAATTTGCCGATAACTTTACGATTTCAAACTGTCTAAATTGTGAGCTGTTTATACACTGACTTCATCCTAGCATCGCATGTTTCCCGATCTCGATAGTTTTAGCATTTGTTTTGTCCGCGAAAAAACACACATCAAGCCAAACGCGCGATCGCGCGAATCGTACTATATTTTGTTCTATTAGTTCTTTTGTTCTTACCTGGGCTCGCGACTTAAATTCATGCGAAAAATACTATTGGGAGAGGCAGGCAAAGGGCAATACGGTAATCGCCAGGCAGAGGGCTCCTGGCGAGATAGAACACATGAACCAGTCTGGCGTCGTGCGAGCACCACTGGTTGCTTGCAATAGATCTCTTAAATTTTGGGAGTTGCGTTTGGACGGGTCTCAAACGAGATAGGTCCAGCACGATTGGAGAGATTTTGAGAGATTTCTAGTGGGTATAGTCTTAGCAAACAGCCGCGATCTTGCAGGAATGCCAGATGCCTAAAGCGATCCAGATGGCAGGCGAAAGAATGCTGTCCGGGCTACAAGTTTTGGACAAGAAACAGCCGTGTTGTATGTCCCTGAGCCCGAGCTATTTTCGTGACAGATAGAGGGGCAGAGTAGATTCCTCTGTGTCTCTGTTTTTTCAGGGTGTTCGGGCAACACTCGGGTACGTTCCTAGGATTTTACAAGTCATCCAAATTCTATAGGTCTGATACTGGCTGAGTGACACATCTCATGAAACCCCTGAAATCTCCCAATTAGCTGGCGTGGTTGAAGCACTTGTGTCAGTCACTCAGGGCGTGATGACTGACTCCGCGCTTTCAATCGGCAACTCGGGTCGTCTAGGCGCATTTATTGCTACCTGCAGCGGTGTTGGCATCGACGGGCTTTCAGGAAGTTGCGACTGCTAGAGCTTAAGTCAACAATGCAGCGCGAGAATTACGGTATGTATTGCTCTGCTGCTGGAGTCTGTCAAAGATATCTTGCACGCATTGCCGCGGATGTAGAAATTGAAAACTCAGCGGTGCTCAACATGCTTATTTCAGCGCTTTGCCTAAATAGTCCGTCCTTGCGTGAGGCTGGGGTTACGGATGGAATCAGCGCTTTGGTTGTTAATGGTCTGGTTACTGTCTTTCCACCTATTCCCATCGCAGCAGACGAGAAAGCCAATCCAAGACAGGCGGCGCTGATGGACAATGCCAGCTTCCATAAAGTGTCAGCAATGGTGGAGGCAATCGACAAGTTGGACGCAAGCTGCCGTTCCCGGTTGCCGTAATTGCCGGGCTCGAATAAGCTTGAGAAGTTCTGGGCGAGGTTGAAGCAACATCTGCGTCAGCAACTGGACCCGTCGGAGGATTTCTGAGAAGACGCGGACCGAGGATTCAGAGAGCCAACCTAACCAACCTTTCAACTGCCAGAAAAAGAGCGAAAACCTACCTGTTGTCCCAGCTCAAACCAAACACAATCGAACTCCGTTTATGCGACGGATATTTAAAAAAAGGGGCAACTGCCGAGCAGCTGCCCCAGAGCTTGGGAACACGCTTAACCGAAGCCGGGACTACTGAACGACCAGTTTGACGTTTGCCCCTTGCAGGTTATGTTGCTTGACGTCCGCCAGGGTTTTGTTGACCGCGTACTTCTGGTTGATCGAGTTGATCAGCTCGGTCTGATTGTGCTTCTTCGCCACGCCCCAGAGGTCGGCGATAAGATCGAAGGTGCCGTCGCTGTTGCGCGACCAACCTAGATCGTAATCGCCATCTAGGACTGCCACGATATCAGCACGCAAGCGCTGACCGTTGTAACCGCGAACGTCTGCATCGAACTGTACCGTCAGACCGAGGTCGCGCAAGGACGACTTAAGAATTACGGCATCGGCAATCTTGGTACGCAGAGTGCTAAAGTGTGACATTGGGGGGTATCCTCCTGTGTAGAAGAGACGTAAACGACAACGTTTGGGGTTTTTGCCGCTGGCGCACGCGCTGTGCGGCTTTTTTTCTGTCGGCTCTCGACGAACCGACCTTCGCCCTGCCAAGCAGGGACAAAGCCTGTCAGAACTCCAGCCGCTGGTACTCAGCTACTGAAGCAGAAGCCGGTCGAGCTCGCTGCCGCGCCCACTCTCGTAGCGCTGTCACTTGCTCGGTCATCGTCCGTGACAGCGGCAGCGTTGACTTCATCGCAGCAATGATGTCGAGCTGGGTGAACTCGCGGTGTTGAGCAAAAGCGTCATACATAGCTGCAACGATCGCCTGTTCGATCTCGGCTCCAGAAAATCCATCCGATGCAGCAGCCAATTGCTCTGGGTTGAAGCGATCGGCATCCGGACGCCGCTTGCGCAGGTGGATTTTGAAGATTGCTGCTCGCTCTTCGGTATTGGGTAAATCGACGAAGAAAATTTCGTCAAAGCGACCCTTCCGCAAAAACTCACCCGGAAGACGTTCGACGCGGTTTGCCGTCGCCATCACAAAAACGGGTTGCGTTTTCTCTTGCATCCAGGTCAGAAAAGACCCGAATATCCGGCTGGACGTCCCACCATCGGAGTCAGCCGAGCCAGCACTTCCAGAGAAAGCTTTGTCAAGTTCGTCAATAAAGAGGATGACTGGGGAGATCGACTCGGCAGTGCGCAACGCGTTCCGAAGGTTGGCTTCCGATCGCCCGACCATGGAACCATCGTACACGCGACCCATATCAAGGCGGAGCAGCGGTAATCCCCACAGTCGCGCAGTTGTTTTGGCAATCATTGATTTGCCGCAGCCGGGAACGCCGAGGATCAGCATGCCTTGGGGTTGGGGTAAGCCATACTCACGAGCACGCTCGGTGAAGGCATCGGAGCGCTGTCTCAACCATACTTTCAGCTCGTCCAGACCGCCAACAGCGTCGATGGTCTCGTCGTGTTCGATGTACTCGAGAATCCCATTCCGACGAATCAGCTGCTTCTTCTCGGTGTGAATGATATCAACTTCCGCTTCGGTAAACTGGGCGGATTTGACGTAAGCTTTGCGGAAAACTTTCTCGGCTTCATCGCGCGTCAAGCCCAGGGCAGCTTTCAGTAGCTTTTCTCGCACATCAGTGGTCACGCGACGATTGGTTTTGTCGATTTGCTCTTGCAGGACGTCGTCGAGCTCGCTGAGGGAGGGCAGCGGGAAGTCGAGGACGACCACTTCCTTCTCGAGCTCGATAGGAACCTTCTGTACAGGCGACATCATTACTAGCACCTTATCCGTACCCTTGAAACTGGCGACCGCATCGCGCAACCATCGCGTCACAGCTGCTGAATCGACAAACGGGTGCAAGTCTTTAAAAATGTAGATGCCGGGATCGCGCTGGCGTAGGGACCATTCAATAGCTGCTTCAGGCGAGAGCGTGTTGTGTTGAGTGCTGGTACGAGGTTGACCGTGCTCGACTAGCCCACTGGTTACCGTCCACACGTAAACCCGGCGCTGAGACGACGAAGACAGTCGCAAATCGGCGAGAGCGGCGATCGCCTGCTCGGCACGCTCCTCTTCAGAGGTGACAAGATAGATCAAAGGGTATTGAGCTTTGAAAAGTAGGCTAAGCTCTTCTTTCATAGCTTCAAACAGTTAATCTCCTGTGTTCCAGGCGCAGACAGCGCCGAATCTAGTTGTCCGATACCACCCAGAATTGGTTTTTTACCCGACGCCTCCAGCGACCGAAAGAGTGCTAGCAGGGAACGAGTTCGCCTTCGCCCGGCGAATCCGAGTGCGATACAAAGTCTTCACAAATTTCCTCAACAGCTAGCTCCTCGATCTCCTCAGCCGTAAGCTCATCGGTGACAATCGTCGGATGGCGACCGAGGGTCAAAATCCCGTTCTCGCGAAAAACCAGCGAACTCGCGCACTCGGGACAGTTATAAACCCGGTGCGTATTGCAACTGGCTGCCTCCAGACTCTCGACGGCTTCGGGATGTTGAAGATAAAAACCCAAAGCTCGCTCCGCTAGTGCAGACATCGATTCGGCTTCAACAGCAGCTCGGATCTTCAGCTGGCGATGCAACCCCGGCGGCACATACAGCGTGAGCTTTTGCTTTTCTTTTGGCTTGTCTTTGCTAATTAACTGGTCCGGCATGTCACTTACAGGTACTACCCGGGTATACCCTGCCACGCTAGAGGCTACAAACGTAAACGTCAAGCCGACTTACCACCTTGACGGCAGTTCTGTCATGAATATTTACAATTCGAGTTTGCCTTTGGCGAGCAGTGTATGGTTACGGCGAGAGGGGTGAGTCCTCGCGCTCAGGCGATCGCGGCGATGCACTCGATCTCGATGCGAGCATCTTTGGGGAGGCGGGAGACTTCGACGCAAGCGCGGGCGGGGGCGATCGCGGGGTCAAAATAGGTGCTGTAGATTTCGTTAACTGCGGCGAAGTCGTTCAAGTCAACAAGATAAATCGTGGTTTTGACCGCGTTCGACCAGTCAGTGCCAGCGGCTGCGAGAACGGCAGCCAAGTTAGCCATCACCTGCTGGGTTTGAACGACAATGTCATCCGCGCCGACGAGCTGGCTAGTGGTAGGGTCGAGAGCAATTTGGCCGGAAACGAAGACGAGCTGCCCATCAGTGCTGACGGCTTGGTTGTAAGGTCCGACCGGAGCAGGAGCGCGATGGGTCTGGATTGCTTGATTCATAGGTTTAGGGGTCACTTAGACTCGCGAGGGGTGTTATAACGAAGCACGGTTGCAGTGCATCCACAAGTTTTACCGAAGCAATCAGCCGAAGCGCGAAGATGCAGCGGATAAGCCGTGCCGGGGGCCAGAACTTGCGGCTGAAACCTTAAGAAGGAGATCGCGATCTAACCGTCCCTTCTCTATCGCTACTGGTCAGTCGGCGAACAACCCCCAGCGAGCAGATTTAGACTGGCATCGGCCGGCTGGAGCATATTGAAGCCTGCATGACCTGCAGGCTCCTATCTTACGGCTGAAGCGTTCCTAGAAAGAGCTATATTCAGCTCCCGAAAGTGACGTGCCCTTTCTGTTTCTCTAAGTCTCAAACTAGCCGCACTGCTCGCAACATAAGTTTCTGGAATTGGAGCGGTCGGGTGGTGAGGTGATTGCCAACATCAACGTCCGATTAAGTTTCTTTCCGCGAGCACGCATGTCGATGTCATCTTGCTGTTGAGAGTCGTGGTGAGAAATCGTAAGGTCTCGTTAACGTTATCGCGCAAGTGGCTGCTGTACCATTGAAGCACTCTTGCCAAAGTCGCCCGCAGAGGGGGTTTTGGCGCATCGGATGTTGGTTTTCAGATCGGGTAATCCGCCGGTCTCAGCCACTGAATGCAAGCTGCTACTGCGATCGCGCGATTTGAGTTGCCGGGGAGGGCAAATACACCGAAATGAATGTCAAGACCGTCTCGACGCAACCCTATGACGACCAGCGACCCGGCACGTCGGGGCTGCGCAAACGGGTTTCTATTTTCCAAAAACCCAACTACCTGGAAAACTTTATTCAGTCGCTTTTTGACAGCCTCGAGGGCTTTCGAGGACAAACTCTTGTCCTCGGTGGTGACGGACGCTATTATAATCGCACGGCTATCCAGATCGTTCTCAAGATGGCTGCGGCGAATGGGTTCGGGCGCGTTCTCGTCGGACAGGGCGGTATTCTTTCTACCCCAGCAGCCTCTTGCATTATTCGCAAGTATCGGGCCTTTGGCGGCATTATTCTCTCGGCTAGCCACAACCCGGGGGGTCCCGATGGCGACTTCGGTGTCAAGTACAACATCGGCAATGGTGGTCCAGCCCCGGCGGCGGTTACCGAAGCAATCTACGCACGCAGTCAGGAAATTCTCGAGTACAAGACTATAGAGGCTGTTGAACTCGATCTCGACCGCCTCGGCACCTCCACGCTTGGCAATATGGCAGTTGAGGTCGTCGATTCTGTGGTCGATTATGCCGAGCTAATGTCGTCGCTGTTCGACTTCGATCGCATTCGCGATTACCTGCGCGGCGATTTCCGAATCTGTATGGACTCGATGCATGCGGTGACAGGACCCTATGCTACGGCGATTCTGGAACGGCAACTCGGTGCGCCGGTCGGTACGGTGTTGAATGGATTGCCTCGCGAGGATTTTGGCGGCGGACACCCCGATCCGAACCTGGTTTACGCTCACGACCTGGTCGACATCATGTTCGGCGATGGCGCTCCCGATTTTGGAGCGGCATCAGATGGTGATGGCGATCGAAACATGATTCTGGGCAACAACTTCTTTGTTACGCCCAGCGACAGCCTTGCCGTTCTAGCAGCTAATGCCACGCTCGTCCCGGGTTATCAGGACGGATTGGCTGGCGTGGCGCGCTCGATGCCCACCTCGCAAGCTGCCGATCGCGTTGCTGCGAAGCTCGGCATCCACTCCTATGAGACGCCGACGGGCTGGAAGTTTTTCGGCAACTTGCTCGATGCAAACAAAGCTACGCTCTGCGGCGAGGAGAGTTTTGGCACGAGCTCCAGCCACATCCGCGAAAAGGACGGACTCTGGGCAGTACTGTTCTGGCTAAATATCCTGGCTGTTAAGCAACAGCCAGTTGCCGACATCGTACGAGGACACTGGCGAACCTACGGCCGCAATTACTATTCGCGCCACGATTATGAGGGTGTCGATAAGGCTCTAGCCAACGTACTGATGGAGCAATTGCGAGCGGTGATTCCCAACCTCGAGGGCAAGCCATTCGGCAATTACACCGTCAAATATGCCGACGACTTTAGCTATACCGATCCCGTTGACGGCAGCGTTGCGCAAAAGCAGGGTATACGCATCGGCTTCGCGGATGGCTCGCGCATCGTCTTCCGGTTGTCGGGCACGGGTACGCAAGGAGCAACCTTGCGCTTGTACGTGGAAAGCTACGAACCCGATTCTGCCCGTCAAAATCGCGACACTCAAGACGCTCTTGGCGACCTCATCGCGATCGCCAAGGATGTTGCCCAAATCCCGACACTGACCGGACGCGATCGGCCAACTGTGATTACGTGAAGCTAATTCCAGCAGCGGGATGCGCTGCAGCAGAGCGCGAGCTCTGACCGCCTCAGTAAACCTTTCAATCCCGAGATCCATGCTAGATACGCCTCCGCAATCCGACACTCCGCAGTTCGAGGCTTCGCAGTCCGACATTTGCTGTATCGAAGACGATCGTACCGGGTTGAGCCTCGAGACCCTCGTACGGGGCTTTGCCGACAACCTGTTCTACGTGCAGGGTAAATATCCGGGGAATGCGACCCTCAACGACTACTACATGGCGTTGGCGTATACCGTGCGCGATCGCTTGTTGCAGCGCTGGCTGAATACTATCCAGAGTCACCTGCGCGAAGACGTGCGCGTGGTGTGCTATATGTCAGCGGAATATTTACTGGGTCCGCACCTTGCGAACAACTTACTCAATCTCGGACTGGAGGAGCAAATTCGCCGGGCGGTAGAAGCCACCGGTTTGTCGCTCGATGACTTGATCGCTCAGGAAGAAGAACCCGGACTCGGGAACGGCGGCTTGGGTCGTCTTGCAGCGTGCTACATGGATTCCCTTTCGACGCTGGAGATTCCTGCGGTCGGCTACGGTATCCGCTACGAATTTGGCATCTTCGACCAGGCAATCCGCAACGGCTGGCAGGTGGAAATCACCGATAAGTGGCTGCAGCTTGGCAATCCCTGGGAAATCGCGCGTCCGGAGGAAGCCGTTGAGGTTAAGCTCGGCGGATACACCGAGGTTTATCACAACAGTCAGGGGGCCTACCGCGTTCACTGGCATCCCGGGCGCACAATTAAAGGCGTGCCCTACGATACGCCGATCCCAGGTTATCGCGTCAACACGGCCAACACGCTGCGTCTCTGGAAAGCCGAAGCGCCCCAAGACTTCGACTTCCAAGCCTTCAACACTGGCGATTATTACGGCGCGGTCAAGCAAAAGATCCTTTCCGAGAACATCACCAAGGTGCTCTATCCCAACGACGAGCAGATTGAAGGCAAAGAACTGCGCTTGGCTCAGCAGTACTTCTTTGTATCGTGCTCGCTCCAGGACATGATTCGCATGCACCTGAATGCAGGTGGCAGCCTGGAAACGTTCCACCAGAAGTACACCGCACAGCTGAATGACACGCACCCTGCCGTGGCAGTTGCCGAACTCATGCGCTTGTTAGTGGATGTGCATCACTTCCAGTGGGATAAGGCGTGGGATATCACTCGTAAGACGTTTGCGTACACCAACCACACCTTGTTACCAGAAGCGCTGGAGAAGTGGCCGCTGGAACTCTTCGGACGTTTGCTGCCGCGGCACTTGGAGATCGTCTACGAGATCAACAACCGCTTCTTGGATCGCGTCCGCGTTAAGTACCTTGGCGACGAAGGACATTTGGCGCACCTGTCGTTGATCGACGAGCAGGGCGAGCGCTACGTGCGGATGGCGCACTTGGCTTGTGTTGGCAGCTACGCGATCAATGGCGTAGCTGCTCTGCATACCGAGCTGCTCAAGCAGGACGTCCTGCACGATTTCAACGAGCTTTATCCGGGCAAGATTCAGAACAAGACTAACGGCGTAACGCCTCGCCGCTGGTTAGCTCTGTGCAATCCGCGGCTGACGGATCTGCTGCGCGAGACTATTGGCGAGGATTGGCTCGTTCACCTCGACCAACTCCGCAAGCTCGAGTTTTTTGTCGACGATGCGGGCTTCCGGGAGCGCTGGCGCGGCGTGAAGCAGGCAAACAAGCAAGCGCTATCGGCTTACGTGCGCGAGCATCTGAACATCGATATCGATCCGAACTCGCTGTTCGACGTGCAGATCAAGCGCATCCACGAGTACAAGCGCCAGCATCTGAACGCGCTGCATATCGTCAGTCTCTATGCTCAGATCAAACTCGACCCGAATGCCGACATCGTTCCACGCACGTTCGTGTTTGCGGGTAAGGCAGCGCCGGGCTACTTCATGGCCAAGCGCATTATCAAATTGATTACCTCGATCGCCGATATAGTCAATAACGACCCGGATGTAGGCGAGCGCTTGCGAGTAGTCTTCGTACCGGACTACAACGTTACGAACAGCCAGCGCTTGTATCCGGCGGCAAATCTGTCAGAGCAGATTTCGACGGCAGGCAAGGAGGCGTCGGGGACGGGCAACATGAAGTTTGCCCTCAGCGGCGCGCTGACAATCGGGACGCTCGATGGCGCAAACGTTGAGATTCGCGAGGAAGTGGGAGCAGAGAACTTTTTCCTGTTTGGGCTGACGGCTCCGGAAGTCAAGCAGCTCAAGCAGCAAGGTTACCGCCCCCGCGATTATTACAAATCCAATCCGCTGTTGAAAGAGACGATCGACTTGATTGCCTCGGGATACTTTTCCCACGGCGATCGCGAACTGTTTGTGCCCTTGCTGGATTCGCTGCTGAAGTACGATCCGTTCTTGGTGCTGGCGGACTTCCAAGCTTACGTAGACGCTCAGAAGCGCGTGAGCGCGGCGTATTGCGATACAGAGAACTGGACGCGGATGTCGATTTTGAACTCGGCACGGATGGGCAAGTTCTCTTCCGATCGCGCTATTCGCGAATATGCTCGCGATATCTGGAAGGTTCAGCCGTTGCCCATCGAACTTGAAGGTAGTGTGGAGTTTTTCGAATCCTCTACTAACCGGCACAACTGACTCGATGCATCCGGCACGAACGGCGCAGGATGCCTAGATTGTGCCTGACTTTACTGAAGTGTGGGGCGAGGAGCGCAATCGGTCCCCAAGGGACGCGTCCCATCGGTTCGAGCTCTCCGTTGTCGAGAGCGCTGGCTTCTTAAAGCTCATTCAAACAAGCCAGCGCCTCGCGCTCCCGAAAAACTGAGGATGTTACTAATCCCACTGCAGTGACTACGAGCAGAAAATAGCTGAAACGACCGATCTTCGCTCGATCGGGCTCGGACATCTTTACCAAAACAGAGGAAGTTCGGAGCAGCTTTTTATTGAAGCAACTAACGTGAAATACCATAGGGAATCGTGATGGAATGTGCTGAGTGCCAGAAACCTAGCTGGTTCTGGATTTCAACTGCTGCAGGATAGCAGCTTCCCGCACCCGAGAGCGGTTACTCTCTTTGAGAGGCATCCACTTCCCCATTACCGCAGCTCAGCGCTCCTGACAAACCTCAGCCACTTGTTTTTAACTGTTGCTTGAGGCCTGACGCAAGCGATCGGCACACCCGTCAGACACGACACCTGTCTCCTGCGAGTATTCTGTCTCAGTCGCAGGGCGCACGGCAGCTAACTTGGGTTCGGGATGGCATCAATTGGCTGCAGCCAGCCGTACGCCGGTGTTCCCAACCCGTGCGGCCAGTTGTCCGATACTGAGACCCGATCGCGGCTCGATCCAGTCGGCGGCGATCTCGGCAAGAGGAACGAGAACGAAAGCACGTTCGCCTAAGTGCGGATGGGGAATCTGGAGTCGCGGTAGGTCCACTACGCGATCGCCGTACAGCAATACGTCGAGGTCGAGGGTGCGCGGTCCCCAGCGTTCTCGACGTTCGCGCCCGTAGCCTGCCTCGATTGCCTGTAATGCAGCCAGCAACTCAACGGGCAGTAGCGAAACGGTTAGGAGCGCGCAGCCGTTAAGATACTCTGGCTGCGGCGGTCCAACTGGAGCAGTGCGATACCACCGCGATTTTGTCTCGACCCGGATGCCGTCCGTGGCGTTGAGGTCCGCCAGTGCTGAGGTTAAGGTAGCTTCCACATTACCGAGGTTGCCACCGAGCGCGATCGCGCAGCGCTCGTCGTGGTCATTCGGGTTGTCGGGCTGTCCCGGATGCTGCATCTTGCTGGCGCAAATCTCAACTGATTGGTCTCCAACCATAGCGCGGCGAACCTCCGAGTGGCGCTACGCTAGAGACGGATCGATGCCTTGAGAATTCAGTCGCCGGTATGGCCGCTCCCCGACCGATTTACCTCGACTACCACGCCACAACGCCGGTCGATCGGCGCGTGGTAGAGGCGATGCTACCTTACTTTACCGAGCACTTCGGCAATCCCTCATCAACGGGACACATTTACGGCTGGGAAGCCGAAGCAGCCGTTGCGCAAGCACGCGATCGCGTCGCCGCGGCAATCGGCGCGCGATCTGAGGAGATTGTCTTTACAAGCGGCGCGACGGAAGCAAACAACCTGGCAATCAAGGGCGTGGCGGAAGCGTATCTCGATCGCGGCCGCCACATCGTCACGGTACAAACCGAGCACAGTGCCGTCCTCGCACCCTGTCGCTATTTAGAGCGGCTCGGATTCGAGGTAACGTATCTGCCGGTGCAAGCGGATGGCTTGCTGGGGCTAGCGAACCTAGAAGCAGTGCTGCGGTCGAACACGGTGTTGGTGTCGGTCATGGCGGCAAATAATGAAATCGGCGTGCTGCACCCGCTGGCGGATATCGGCGCGCTCTGTCGCGATCGCGGTATCCTTTTCCACACCGACGCGGCCCAGGCAATTGCCAAGATCCCGCTCGATGTGGAGGCAATGTCAGTCGATCTGCTGTCGCTGACGGCGCACAAGCTTTACGGTCCCAAAGGGATTGGCGCACTCTACGTTCGGCGGCAAGTGCGGGTGGCGGCGCAACTGCACGGCGGCGGGCAGGAAAGCGATCGCCGTTCGGGAACGCTATTCGTACCGCAGATTGTCGGGCTGGGGACGGCAATCGCACTGGGACTGGATGAAATGGAGTGTGAAGGACGGCGGCAGCTGGCACTGCGCGATCGCCTGTGGCAGCACCTGCAGGTAGCGGGCGATGTGACACTCAACGGACATCCGACGCAACGGCTACCGGGCAACCTCAACGTCAGTTTTGCGGGGGTAGATGGTGCGGCGTTGCTGCTGGGTTTGCGACCGACGGTGGCAGTATCGTCTGGCTCAGCCTGTGCGTCGGAATCGCAACAGGTCTCGCACGTGTTGCGAGCCTTGGGGCGTTCGCCGGAGTTGGCGCGGGCGACGCTGCGCTTCGGCATCGGCCGGTTCGTGACGAAAGAGGAGATCGAACGGGCGGCTGCGGCAACGATTGATGTAGTGCAAAACCTGCGATCGCCGAGCGTTGCTGTAAGATAAGCGCGTCGAGGCGGGAAAGCAAGACATGATGCTGCGACGAGTTTGGGCGCTGGTTTTGGCGGGCTGCATGTTGCTCTTGTCGGGCTGCGTGCAGTACGACGCGGGCATTCGCTTCGAGGGATTGCATCGCGGCGCGATCGTCCAACGCGTGCAGCTCGGCGATCGCCTATCGAGCTTTAGCAAGTCGAGCGTGCGGGAATGGCTGCGGAGTATCGAGCGGCGGGCCCAGCAGCTCGGTGGGAGAGTGGAACGGGTGTCGCCGCTGGAATTAGCGGTCGAGATTCCGTTCGGAAGCGGTCCGGAACTGGCACAAAAGTTTAACGCCTTCTTCCATCCCGACGCACCGGCAAGTAGCGACTTGGTGGCGTTCGATGCCAGCTTGGACGTGCGGCAGACCAACTTACTATTGGTGCAGCGGACGTACCTGAAGCTGGCACTGGACTTGCGGGCATTGGCACTGCTGTCGCCGGAGGCAGCAGAAGTTGTCGATGCGGGGTCGCTGGTCGATCTGGAGTTCCACCTCGACGTGCCTGGCTCGGTCCGTAAGGCGTCTCCAGGTGCACGGCGCGAAGGTTCGCAACTCGTGTGGACATTACAACCCGGTACGATCGCTTCCTTGGAGGCAGCATTTTGGTCGGTGGAACCCCTGGGTTGGGGCGCGATCGCGATTGCCCTTTTCGTCGTCGGCGGGTTTTATCTCAAGTACCATCATTTGCCTTGGTCGGCACCGCGATCGTCTTAATCCGAGACGCGTGCGCGGTGGGTCAGATCGCCGCGAACGTTTTTTTGCCCGCCCGCCTGCGCGACCTGCAGTACAGTTGGGGCAGAACCAGACGGAGGGTACCTCGATGAGTCTGAGACTGTACCTGCTGCGGCACGGCGAAACTACCTACAGCCAGAAAGGCGGCTTCTGTGGCATCCTCGATCCCGACCTCACGTCCGAAGGGGCCACCATGGCCGAGGCGTTTGCAGCGGCTTATCGCAATCTGGATTGGAAAGCCATCTACGTCAGCCCGATGCGCCGCACGATCGCAACCGCCAAGCCCATATGCGAGGCCGCTGGTTTGCAGATGCAGCTCCGCGACGGACTCAAGGAGCTAAATTATGGCGAGTGGGAGGACCAAACCCACGAAGCCGTCGAGCGGCGCTTCAATGCCGACTACGTGCGCTGGCTGACTGAACCGGCTTGGAACCCACCAACTGGCGGCGAGACGGCAACGCAGGTCTCCAGTCGCGCGATGCCCATCATTGCCGAAATTGAAGAGAATTATGCTGACGGCAACGTGCTCGTGGTGTCCCACAAAGCGACGATACGGATCGTTTTGTGTTCGCTACTCGGCATCGACCTCGGGCGCTATCGCGATCGCATTGCCGCTCTGACGACGTCGGTGTCGATTGTCAAGTTCGACGTTCACGGACCGCTGCTGGAGGTCCTCGGCGATCGTACCCACATCCCCGAACACATCCGCAACCGACCGGGCACCTGACAACCTGCGCCACCCACGCAGTCGCGCCCGCACAGCTGGGTTCGGAATGGTCTGGCGCGCGTGGGCAACCCATCGGGGGAGTTATTTGCCAACGAGCGAAAATTTCATGCGTAGATGATTTTCTTGCAAAAACGACGTGTTCGTTAAGACGCTAGACGATCTCGACGGCTGGAGCGAACTAGTTAGCGAACTAGTTAAAGATGCCTGCCAGAAGTCTGGTGTTGTTTGCCACAGACCGCAGTTGCTGACAGTTGTGAAACAATTCAATCACCAGTTCACTTAACGGTCTATTGATGAAAGCTATGAACGAACTCGAACCTGAAACCACTGGAACATCTGATGGCGGGGCACTGGTCTCGAACCACACCGACATTGACGAACCTCGCCGTGCCCCTGCACCGGCCGCGCTTCCACGCGAGAGCGACCTGCAGGCGATGAACCGCTTGCTGCTCGATCGCATGGCTCGGGGCAGTACGGATATAAGCGACATCGAGCGCCTGGCCGATCTTTGCAGCGAACTCGAGCGCCGCGGCGAGCGCGAAGCTACCGATCGCTTCAAACGGCGGATGGTTGTGACCCAAACGATCGTCGCGATCGCAACCGGCTTCGTGACCACCACCATCGGGTTGTGCCTGACGGTCACGGTTTCGCCGCTGCTGGGACCGGTTGCCATTGTCCTGGGAGTGGTGGGAGTCTGGGGAAAGTCGCTCGCCCAGGAACGGGTGCAGCCAGTCCTTAAGGACGAGAAAACCCACCCCTCGTATACCTTTTTGACGGGTTTGCTGCTCTTAGCGGTTGTATTGGCGTTATTAGCTGCGACTATCTGGGCCGACGGTACACTGCCCTTAAAACAAGCATTAGTTGCGATCGCGACGTTGGTTCTCCTCGCTGCCCTCGACGTACTAAAGCGTCTAGCAACCGGAAGAGCAACCATCGTGTCAAGCACGCGCGCAGATCGTGTTGAATCAACAATGGCTGATGCGTGGAGTGAAGACCGATCGCTGCAGCCTTAAAGAATCGCTCGCAAACTGGCTGCAATTTACCGGCAGGATCTGCCTGGATTTTGGGGCTTAGGATTCGGCTTGTATGGATACACCAGAGCGTAGCGATCGGCTGCCGCGAATTCTTCAGAGAGTGGTTTGTGCCAGCTTAGAGTCGCTCAAATCCGGGTTCTCCTGGCTATCTATCAGGAAGTTCTCAGGAACGCAACCTACGGTATTTTAAGTTAGATACGCTTGTCGAAAGCCGAGATTTGACATCGTGCCTGCCCGCAATTGCGGGATGTTTTTTGGCAGGCCGCCTCACGATCGAACGTTTTACTCCCTACGCCATGCCTATCCCAAAGCAACTGGCACGCGCTCCTCGCAGCTGGTTGAATGCTTGGAAGCGACGCTGGCTGGAATTGCTCGCGCCCAATTCGTTGCGGACGCGTTTGACTGTAGGCGTAGCGGCCGTTTCAGTAGTCAGTTTGGGAAGCGTGGCACTGTGGATGACTTGGAGTATGCAGCGTATCCTGGTCATGAGCCACACGCAAAATATTGAGTACATAGCCCAACGCTTGCCGGATGATGTAGGACTTTACAGTCAGTCAATGCCGACGGAACGGGCGATTCAAAAGGCAATTGACAACCTCGGAGCGGGCAACACCCTGGTTTGGGTGGAAAATCATCAAGATCGGATCGTCGCTCATTCCCAGGGCACCGGTCATTCAATGGTCCTTTCGCTGCTGTCTGGTCGAATCGAGCCGGATCGCACGACACGAGTTTTTGAAGTGGGCGGACGCTATTGGGTGCTATGTGGCGGACCGTTGATCTCGAACAGCATGGGCATCGGCACATTTTATATCGCCCAAGATATCGACAACGATCGCCAGCTGTTCGACCAGTTGATCGGGAGTTTGACGTTGGCAAGCGTGTTGGCAACTGGTGCGATGACCCTCGCTATTGCCTTGTACGTGCGTCACTCGCTTGCGACGTTGCAGAGTATGGGACAACTGGCGGAGAATATTTCGGTTGAAAGCCTAAGCAGTTCGCAAATCCAACTCGAACATGCGCCAAGTGAGGTGCAGGACTTAGCACGAACGTACGACAAGATGCTGGCGCGGCTGTCGATGTCTTGGGAGCAGCAGCGCCAGTTTGTGAGTAACGTATCCCACGAACTGCGGACTCCGCTGACGATTGTTTCGGGGTATTTGCAGAGTATCCTGCGGCGAGAAACGAACCTCACCGAACCCCAGCGTGATGCCCTGACGATTGCCGCATCTGAGTCCGATCGCGTCACGCAACTGCTGCAGGACTTATTGACCTTGGCGCGGGCCGACAGCGGGTACATGCACTTTCAGATCGAAACATTGGATTTGTGCGAGTTCGTCAACAAGATTGCCGAGATGGCTCGCGCTTATAGCAACCGCACCGTGACGGTGGATCTCAACAGCTGCGACTGCAAGGTGCGGGCCGACGAGAGCCGCCTGACGCAGGTACTGCTCAACCTCATCGACAACGCCGTTAAATATTCTGCCCCGAACCAACCGATCGCCTTGCGGGTCTTGCGTCCGGGCAACGTTGCCTGTATCCAGATTTGCGATCGCGGCGTCGGGATTCCACTGCCGCACCAGGAGCGTATCTTCGAGCGGTTCTATCGGGTTGATGAGGCGCGATCGCGATCGACTGGTGGGACGGGACTGGGATTGTCAATCGTCAAAATCCTTGTCGAGGGCATGGAGGGCGACGTGTGGGTTAACTCCAAGCCCGGGGAAGGTAGCACGTTTACGGTCAGCGTGCCGCTGGCAGCGTAGCGATCGGTCTCTGTGCCGTTAAGAGCTTTAGGTACTGCGTTCGAGCAGTTGGGAAGAAAGCTAGTCTTTCTTTAGAACCGCTGCTGGCTGGAATCTTTAGAGCCGCTGCTGGCTGGAATGAGGGCACGTTAGCAGCGTTGCTTGCGGCTAAGAGATTGTTGAGAGCGGCTTGATGAGCGTCACGACTTATGTAGCTGGTATCGAGAGCATTGGTATGAGCCCGCTTCATGGTCCCTGGTTTGCGAGCTGACTGGAGGGCTCTGAAACCTCCCGCCAGAGGCGCATAGCGATTTAGCAGCAAATTGCTTACGTCGCGTCTGAAATCAGAGTGGCAATGTAAACAAGGCGGCAATAGTGGACTTTACAGGCGCTCTGCTCACACTTCGGCACACCCGATCGTCTTAGAGCAAGATTTGGGGGAACCAATGATTAAGCAGCTTGTAGAGCGCAATCGCGCCGCTGACGAGCGATGTCCGCATGCCGGCGACACATGGCAGCGAATCGAGTGGGTTGTAGGCTTCTGCGAGGGCGCGCGCGGTGACAATGCCCGGGAGGGTTCGACAACGGAGTACTACGAGGGGTTTCTGAGTGGGCTGCGCTGGATCGGGAAACGTAAGTACGACAGAGCTCGAGATGGCAAGATCTCTACTGGAAGGGGCTTTGCGGGATCGCAATGCGATTGCTTGTTCTCAATCGTTAGCATTTGTTGCGAAGAGCGGTCGGTATTCTCAGTTACAGAGCTTACTGCCACAAAACTACGGCTACTCTGATATTCGCTCAACTTCTAGCAAAGGTTACAGCAGTCAGTTCCATCAAGCTCACATGAGAAGAAATATAATGCCACCACTCGCCACAGTGGGCTACGCGTTGATTGTGCTGCTGCACAGGGATGCGATCGCTTGGGTGAACGCGCGTTCGAATCCTTCATTGGTCTGTTGGGGTAATTGCTAAACTACTGCACGAAACCGCCCACCAAAACGGCACCTTCTGGGGGCAAATATGCCCAGCTTTTACCGTCTGAGAGATGGCGATCGCGCGCGCGACTTTGTCCTCATTACGCTCCAACTTCCTCAGCTAAACCGGCAAACTCGCACTGCGTTGCAGCTTCTGAACCAGCGACTTCCCGCTTACTTTGTCTTCGGCTAATGGACTTTGGAAAAAGCAGCTCAATGGCGAGAGAAAAGATCGGATTCGAGTATGAATTTATTGCCAACTCGGATGGATTGAAATCAAAAACTAGGGCAGGCGTTGGCTGTAGACCTGATAGTCCGCAATCAACAAGATTGGACCGATAGTGCTGGAAGAGGGCAATCGCTCCTCAAGAGGCATGACCCTTAATTGGCAGGGGATCTCGGTAGTTCTGAGTCAGACCAAAATGGTTTGAAAGCTCGGATCTAATCAGCGGACAGCCAGGGCGAGCATAGCCAAAATAAAGCGCTTTTAAATGACTTTGACCGGACTGGAGTCGACTATTTTCAGATTTGATGAAGGTTTCAACGATCGCAGGTTGCAGAAGTAGCTTTAAAGTCTCAATGCCCTACAAAACGTCGTACTCTTCATAGAACGAAATAGCCTTGGTTTGTTCCCTCCGCAGATGACAGTCTCGTTGCGAGCACTAGTTGCCGACTTCAACCACAATTGCGTTTAACCTAGTGCCCATCCCAACGCTTCAGGGGGACGCAGTCGATGTCGAGGCGATCGAGCGCCCGCGCAACAACAAAGTCGACCAGATCTTCGATGGTTTTGGGATTGTGATACCACGCTGGAATCGCAGGAACGATTGCCGCACCAGCTTCAGCAAGGACCGTGAGATTGCGCAGGTGAATCAAGCTAAATGGCGTCTCGCGTGGAACGATCGCCAGCGGTTTGCCTTCCTTGAGCTGCACGTCTGCCGCTCGTTCCAGTAGGTCCGAACTCAACCCGGCTGCAATCTTCGCCACCGTACTCATGCTGCAGGGTATGACGATCATGCCGAGCGATCGATACGAGCCGCTCGCGATCGTGGCACCGACGTCGCCCCAGCGGTGGCAGCGTAGTTTGCCTTTGCTGGGGCAGCCGGCTTGCTCGTGCCAGAACATAGCTTGCAAATCCGGTTCGGCTGGTACGCGCACGCCCTGCTCTGCCTGCCAAACAATGAAACTTGCCTTGGAAGCAACAACGTCTACAGTGTAGTCAGCTTCGAGGAGCCACTTGAGAGCACGGACGGCGTAAACCATGCCGGAGGCTCCGCTAATACCTAGAATCAACGGGCGATCGCTTGTCATACGATTGAAGTTAACTTGATGGCCTTGGCACTCGCGAGTCGATCGAAACGCTTGCTGTAATTCAGGTCGGCCGGAGATTGCTCCGAGGGTAGCGCTTCGATGCACTCGGCAAGTAGTGCTGCCACTCGTCACCCTTTTACACTCGCAAGCGGGTGTCAGGGCAAACTCGTTAACACGACTATCCCTGAAGCCGAGTGCTATAGAACTTTATTTTTAGCTAAGCGTTCGAGTAAAAGTATCGGCTTTGGGAGCGATTTTGCCGATAAGATCGCGCGTCCGTTGGAAGGGCGGACGTGTTACCTGTCCGAAAACTAATATGGGTTCTTGAAGAATCTTCAGACCAAACTTTCTGCAGAATCAGGGATTCAGCTACCCAGACTCAAAGCTTCTGACATCCCTATGACTGAAGTAGATGGGTTGCGGGAACAACACACTGGCTCTTCCTTGGGGTATCGCCAATCTCCATTACGAAAAGCTGACATATACCGACCCACGAATGGATGTTGATTCGGTATCTCCCCCTAGTCCGCTTCTCCGCCCACAATCGCGTCTCGAATCCGCAAGCTCGGACCGCCACATCCAACGGGCAGACCGTTCTGACCCCCTTTCCCGCAACCGCCGGATTCGTCCCAATAGAAGTCGTCCGCGATCGCTTCTATATTCGCGAGGGTTTTGAATACATTGCCCGAGAGCGTCACGTCCCGAACCGGATCGGTCAGCTTGCCGTTGCGGATCGTCCAGGCTTCCCCAGCACTGAAGGTGAACATTTCGCCATTGGTCATGCCGCCGAGCCAGTTGCGTGCGTAGATACCGCGATCCACGTCGCGAATCAGGTCGGCGACGGGCGTGGTGCCGCGCTCGATCCAGGTATTGGTCATGCGCACGATCGGCGAATATTGGTAATCGAGACAGCGCGCATTCCCCGTTGGTTGCTCCCCCAACTTGCCTGCCGTTTCCCGCGAGTGCAGCCGTCCGACCAGAATGCCATCGCGGATCAGTTGCGTGGTCGTGGCAGGCGTCCCCTCATCGTCGATCGCATAGCTGCCGCGATGGCCGGTCGGTGCCGCGCCGTCGAAAATCTGCAGCTCCGGCGGTCCGAAGCGGCGGCCGAAACTCATCACCTCCAGCAAATCGGGATTCTCATAAGCCATATCGGCTTCAGACAGATGCCCAAACGCCTCGTGCACGAACAGCCCGGTCAAAATCGGGTCGATGACGACGGTGTAGGTACCGCCCGTGACGGGCGGAATCGACAGGGCGTGGGTGGCACGCTCGGCCGCGGCGCGCACGCGATCGTCGAGATCGCGGAAGTCTTCGAAGGCGCTACGCGAGCCAGTAGTCTCGCGGCCGGTTTGCACCAGTTCGCCACTGCGAGCGGTCGCCGCAAAGCGCGCTTCCAGATCCGACCACACCTGCTCGACCAGGGTGCCGTCAGAAGTGGCGAGGGTCACGCGCTGGGTCACATCTCCATAGCGAACGGAGGTGGTTGCGATGCGCGGATCGGCATCGCACAGGATGTGGTTGTAGCGATCGCATAGCGCCTTCTTCTCGGCCAAAGGGACGTGTCGCGGGTCGGTCCCCGTCAGAGGCAAACGATAAACACCTTCAACGGGCGTCACGGGCGCGATCGTCGTGGTTTCCGTTCCCACCATGCGCGCGGCCGCGATCGCCTCGCCGATGCGGTCCTCGAGATCGTCAAGATCGTTGCAGGTGGCTAACCCCCATCCGCCTTTGTAGCAAGCGCGAATCTGAGCGCCGATCGCCCGCTCCTCCGTCAGAGTTTCCACGCGATCGCCGCGCAGATAAATGTCCGTCCCTTCCGATTCTTCCAGGCGAATGGTGAGAAAATCGACGCGCTGGCGATAGCGGGCCATCAAGTCGGCCAGTCGGTTGCGGCCGTCGGCCAGTCGGTGAGGCATGAGGCTAGCTCGGGTAGAGGTTGAGGGCGATGGTGCAACTGCGTCGCGCTACTAGGCTAGCTTGGGTGCGGTACGGCAGTGCGGTGCCGCGATCGCTAGTGGCGAGGGTCAGCTGAAGCGATCGCTACCCCAGTAGGCTTTCGATGCTGAGGGGAACCAAGTCACCCGCTACCGTCAGTCCCAGCCACATTTGTTGCAGGGGCGCGATCGGCGCACCCGTGAGCGCGCAGCATTCCTCTCGACGCGCCGTTGCCGCAAAACTTGCGCGGATATCTTCGGCTGCCAGCCCGCGCGACCCATTCTGACCTCGTTCCTGCACGTATTCCCACAACACATCGCGAATCAAACTCTGGTAGCCGAGGTCGCCAGACAGCTCCTTCAGGCGCTCCTTTAGCTCGGGTTCGAGGCGAATGCTGGTGACCTCCATCTTGGTGGTTGAGGTTCGGTGTCGTGTAGTGATGGTCATGGCTGCGAGTAGTTGCGAGACGTTACAAAAAAATGTTGGTCGATCTACTGGACATCTTATACTACAGTCCTGTAGTATCGAACCAGCGAGCCAATCGGGAATCCCATGCGAGTCCCGTTCGCTCCGACGAATTTTTCCGACACGCTTTACCCAACCGACTTTTTATCAGAGCTTCCGCTCATGTTAGGACGCTTCACCGCCATAGGACTCAGCACGCAGAATGGCCACCCCTCGTGGATGCCAGCCTATGCAGCGCAGCTCGGCGCGGCGATCGCGTCCATTTTTAGCGGACAGATGGGTCTTGGCATTTTGACCCCCATTGGTTGCGAGGAGGTCAAACGCGATCGCCGGGGCAATCAAATAAATCCGGAAAAAGCCAGATACAGCGGGCGGAGTAGGCAGGAGCTTATTCCAATGTAGGGACAGAACGAACTTCTTCCGACCCCCCGCTACTGGATATCAGCAGCGGGGGTTCTTTTTTGCAGCGCTGCTTCGCTTCATCCTCATCCACCATTTTTCAAACTCAACAGCAGAACGGACCGCGCGAGCGGAGTCTGTCCATCCTGGGGAATTTACAGTCATGCAAACGCAACACATGCCCCGGTCGGTGTTTCACAACTCGGTCGTGGTGTTCTCCAAAAACTACCTGCCCCTAACGCGGGTGGATCTCAAGCGCGCGATCGCCTTATTGGCAACGGGTAAAGCCGTCTGCCTCGATAACATTGACGCGATTAACACCCACAGTTGGACGGTTCGCTCGCCGAGTCTGGTGTTGACCGTACCGACCTGCATTCGCTTGACGGGTACCAGCACCGAACGCATGTGGAAGGTGCCGCCAGTCAGTCGCCGAGAAGTTATGCGCCGCGACCGGCACGCCTGCCAATACTGCGGCAGTACCCGCAACCTCACCCTCGACCACGTCCAACCGCGATCGCGCGGCGGTGCCCACACCTGGGATAACGTCGTCGCCGCTTGCGCTCCTTGCAACTCTCGCAAGGGCGCTCGCACGCCTGCGGAAGCGGGAATGCCCTTGTTCCGCAAGCCCAAGGCTCCCATGCACCCTGCGCTTGCCTTTGCAGAAAAGTTTTGGAAAACGCGACCGGCCGCGCCGCCGATCGCCGAGTAAAGAGACAAAAAGCTGATGTTGAAGTTGAACTACACGGAAGACGGTTTGTACCTGGAGCGAGTCGCCAAGTCTCTCGAAGACGTCCTGCGCGATCGCGTGGTTTTGATGGCGCGCTTGGGCGAAACTCTATATGTGGAGTCAGGCAGTGCCTCTTTCCTGCTCCCGCAGGACGCACCCGGGCTGTCGCGGCTAGTGCAGTTGCTGCAGCACGAACGTTATGAAGATGTTGCAGTTGCAGCCGTCGATGATGAGTGCGTTGAGATTTGCATGGAGGGTTGCTGGATGGCTGCGAGTCCCGATGCCGATACGGGAACATTTTTAACCGCGCTCGATGATGAAACCGAGTTTCTCGTCGCTCGTCTCTGGGAAGCAACTCAGGTCCAAGCGACGTTCCTAGCCTAAATTTCGGGAACGTTGCTGACACAACTCCCGGCTGCAGGGGCGATCGCCTCTTGAAGACCAACATCCCACACAATCTCCAATGGCGTTACAGTGCGGCATAACGGTTCAATGTAGTGACGCGATCGCGATGTTTTGGCTGGGCTGTGCTTTTTGGTCCTACAAAGAATGGGCGGGCGAGTTTTTCCCACCGGGGAGCCGACCGACCGACTACCTGCGGTTGTATTCACAACGCCTGCGCGCCGTCGAAGGCAACACGACCTTCTATGCCACGCCCGATGCTGCCACTATTCGGCGCTGGGCTGCTGAGACCCCACCGGGCTTCGCCTTCTGTCCAAAACTTCCACGCACCGTCAGCCACGCAGGCTCTCTCGTCCCACAGCTCCCGGAAGCACTTGCCTTCGTGGAACGCCTGCACGCTCTCGGCGATCGCCTCGGACCCCTCTTCCTGCAACTTCCGCCCAGCTACGGGCCCGACGCGATCGACGATCTAGAGCAATTCCTGATGCAGTTCCTTCAGTGCTGGCAGGAACGCTTTCCAGATCGGTTCTCCACGACGATTGCCGAGCCGCGATCGCTTGCCAAATCCGATCCCTTGCCGAGATCTGGCTTGAGCGTCGAAGTGCGTCATCCCAGCTGGTTCGTTGCCAGCCATGCCGATCGGTTAACCGATTGCCTAGCATCTCTGGGCGTCGCGCGAGTGTTGCTGGACACCCGACCGGTTTACTGGACTCCAGACGACCCGCAAGTTGGCGCGCGTCGCAAACCCGATGTGCCCTTGCACCCACAAGTGACTGCTGGGTTTACTCACGTCCGCTTTATCAGTCACCCCGAGCCGGCCCGCAACGATCGCTTCCTGAACGAATGGGCCGAGCGCGTAGCGGCATGGTTGCATCAAGGGACGCAAGTGTATTTTTTCGTGCACTGCCCCCAAGAGACGCGATCGCCCCACACTGCTCGTGACTTCCAGAAACGCCTGGAAGCACTAGGCGCGCCCGTGCCATCCTTACCTTGGGATCGCCTTGCCCCTGCCCCCGAGCAACTACGCTTATTTTGAGCAACTGCTTTTGAGAGGTGGATTCGGAACCATCAGGTAAGCGAGATTGCTCTAGTACGGACAATGGATTGAAGCGCTGGCTGTATCTGAGTATCCAGCACGGCTCGGATGAAAAATACCCACCTCTGTACTGAAACCCTTCAAACACCTCTTCAGCCAGTCGACCTAAGACCGATCCGGAAAAACTCTCGGCACCGGGAAAACGCCCTGAGATAGTGTCGCCAAATCAGGCTTTCCCGATCGGCTCCTCCCCCATCGGCAGGAAAGGTTGTCCAAGTTGCTATTTAGTGCTATAAATTCGCAATTGAATGAGTTTTATCGCGAAAATCATGCAACAAGTCAAACTTTGGCTCGGTGTTGGTAGTTACGTGTTCGTAAGCGCTGGGGCCGTGTCGCCAGCGATCGCTCACGATGCCGTTCCCGAGCAGTTTTCCCGCTCGGAAATCTCCGAACTCGCCCAAGGCGGTGAAGGAGCTGAAGGGGGTGAAGGAGCTGAAGGCGGTGAGGGTGGCGAAGGTTTCAAGCCTTATAATCCCTTCGGCAGCGGAGGGGAAGGTGGCGAAGGCGGTGAGGGTGGTGAAGGCGGTGAAGGCGGTGAGGGTGGTGAAGGCGGTGAAGGCGGTGAAGGCGGTGAAGGCGGTGAGGGTGGTGAAGGCGGTGAGGGTGGTGAAGGTGCTGCCTCAAGCTTTCAAAACCTTGTCAGTGACACTGTATTAGTCACTGCACTGCGTCAAGGCGGACACATCATCTTCTTCCGGCACGCCCAAACCGAGAAGGACTACGCCGACCAAGTGAGCGCCGACCCAAATGATTGCTCGACGCAGCGCACCCTTAGCGAAGCTGGTTGGCAAGATGCAAAGGAGATTGGTGAGGAATTTGAAGACCTGAACATTCCCATCGGCGAGGTCTATTCCAGCCAGTATTGCCGTGCTTGGCAAACTGCAGACCTAGCATTCGACTCCTATGAAAAAGTTTCCGGGCTGAACTTCGCTCCAGCAGAGGAGTACACCGAGGCTCAGGTCGCGCAGATGCGAAGAGGCATCATGCCGCTGCTAACCGCCACCCCAGCAAGAGGGACGAATACGGTCGTTGTCGGGCACGATGATGTCTTTGAATCCGCAACGGGTATTTACCCCGAACCGCAAGGCGTCGCCTACATTCTGAAGCCCGACGGTCGCGGCGGCTTCGACATCATGGCCATGCTGCTGCCATCAGACTGGTCGCAACTGCCTCGGTAGCGCTAGCAAAAAGAACGCGCGCGATCGCCTCTGCAGTTCATCTTTGGTGGCGATCGCGTAACTTAGAACTGTTTTTGATAAACAAGGATCTATCCTATGACTGCCCTTGAAGAGAACAGCCTGCAATAATTAGGCTCTCTCAGCGCAGTTTAATGACGAATGACAGCAACTAGAGCAGTTGGCGCGTCGGTTTTGCTCCGAACGCACCGGTAGTCCGGCGGAAAACCCCACCTGAGTTACGTCGCCTCGCTTCTCGCCGTTCGCTACAGTGAGCCCAGGACATTACGAAACTTTACGTCGCGTCAGACTATGACCACTGCCACAGCTCCGCAAGCGTCTACGCAACTACCGCCGTTAATTCCACGCGAAGTGCTTTTTGGGAACCCTACGCGGACCAGCCCACGCCTATCGCCCAACGGACAAAACCTCGCCTACATCGCTCCCGACGACAGCGATGTGCTGCAAGTGTGGCTGCAATCTTCAGATGGCGATCGCCAGCTCACCCAAGACAAAAAGCGTGGCATCCGCATGTTCTTCTGGACCTACGAGCCCGGTCAGCTTGTTTACTTGCAAGATTCCGACGGCGACGAGAACTTTCACCTTTATCTTGTCGATATCGACACCAGCATGGTTCGCGATCTGACGCCTTTCCAAGGAGTTAAGGCTCAGTTTATTGACAGCGATCGCGACCATCCCAACGCGCTTCTAGTCGGACTCAACCTCAAAAACTCGCAAACCTTCGATGTTTACCGCATCGATCTCAAATCCGGAGCGGTCGAGTTCGTGGCTGCCAACCCTGGCAACATCGTCAGTTGGGAAGCAGACGCAAACTTTGAAATCCGTGCCGCTGCTGCCGCAACCTCCGATGGTGGTAGCGAACTACTTTACCGTGCTAGCGCCGATGCCGACTGGGAAACCTTGCGCCGCTGGGGACCCGATGATGAAGGCGGACCCAGTCACTTCTCGAAAGATGGGAAAACCCTCTACATCATTGGCAACCATGATGCCAACGCCCAGCGCTTGATCGCTCTCGACCTCGACAACCGCACCGAAACGGTCTTAGCTGAAGACCCGCAGTACGACCTCAGCGGTATTCTCCTGCACCCGCAAACCCGCGAACTGCAAGCAGTGTCTTTTTACGAAGACAAAGTGCGTTGGCAGGTGTTTGATGCTGATGTTGCTGAAGACCTCGAGGCAATTGCCCAAATCCGCAACGGTGAATTTGCGATCGCCAGTCGCACCGATGACGACACCGTCTGGCTGGTCGCTTTCCTCACCGATGACGGTCCGGTGTACTACTACCGCTACGAGCGCGCCACCAAGCACGCCGAGCTGATGTTCAGCCACCGCCCGGAACTAGAAGCACTTTCCCTATCTTCGATGCAGGCGATCGAATATACCGCTCGCGACGGTCTTACAATTCACGGCTATCTCAGTACACCCGTCGGCGTGCCAGCTGAAAACCTGCCAACTGTGCTACACGTTCACGGCGGTCCCTGGGCGCGCGACACTTGGGGTTATTCGCCGTCGGTGCAGTGGCTGACCAATCGAGGTTATGCCGTGCTGCAAGTGAACTTCCGCGGCTCGACGGGTTATGGAAAAGCCTTCCTGAATGCCGGGAACCGCCAGTGGGGGGCGGCTATGCATGACGATTTGCTCGACGCTGTCGAGTGGCTCAAAGCCAAAGGCATTAGCGACCCAGATCGCATCGCCATTATGGGTGGCTCATACGGTGGCTACGCTACGCTGGTCGGCTTAGCGTTCACGCCCGAAGTGTTTGCTTGCGGCGTCGATATCGTCGGCCCGTCGAACCTCGTAACGTTGATCCAGAGCGTCCCACCCTACTGGAAACCGCTCATGGCAATGTTCGCGCACCGCGTCGGCAACTTGGAAACTGAGGAGGATTTCCTCAAGGCGCGATCGCCGCTGTTTATCTGCGATCGCATCCAGAAGCCGCTGCTGATCGGCCAGGGTGCCAACGACCCCCGCGTCAAGCAAGCCGAGAGCGAGCAGATCGTGGACGCCATGCACGCGGCAGGCAAGCCAGTCGAATACGCGCTCTACACCGATGAAGGGCATGGCTTTGCTCGGCCGGAGAACCGCATGCATTTCTACGCGCTCGCCGAAGAGTTTCTCGCGAAATACCTCGGCGGTCGGGCCGAACCCATTGGCGAACTAACCGGACATTCGGGCATCGTGCGCTAAACGACAGCGTCCCGAACTCCCGCACGAACAGCTATCCCTCCGGCAGCGATTGCCCTTATCCGCGGCGCGATCGCTGCCGGAATGCGTTTTATGGATTCAATGCCGTGCTGGTGAATCGTCCATCTTTAGCTATTACGGCAGAGAATAGCTGAAAGAACAGATCTTCGTGTGATTCGGCTCAGACATCAGTATGAAAACATAGGGAGACCAGAGCGAATTTTTGGGCTTCCTCACTTATTGGTCTTCCTAAAGTAACTTTAGAGTGATTAGCACTGGATGAGGGAGCTGGCAATCGCACTACCGAACACAACCGGTATGTCGCGCGATTGGTCTCGGTAACAGGTGGCGATCGCCCCGGGGGCAACTTTACTCGCCGATCAACAATTGAGCGAGTGCCGTCCGCTGTTCCGGTTCGTAGTGAGGCGGGCTCTGACGCGAGTCGGTAATCAGCCAATCGAGAGCGGCTGCCTGCACGTCGATCGCCGCGCCATCCTTGTCCACGCAGTAACGACCGAATACGAGTTTGTCTACCAAGCGCACCTTCGGACCCAAGCGCGAGTAATCGAAGATGATGCTGTTGTTGACCGTCGCGCCGCTGCAGACCCAGCAGTTAGGACCGATCATCGTCGGTCCGACGATCCTCGCGCCGTCTTCGATGTGCGTCATACCGCCAATATAAACCGGACCCTCGATGTCCACTTTGTCCCAATTCACCGCCACGTTCAGACCCGTGTAAATACCGGGGGCAACTTGCGTACCAGGGATCTCCACGTTCTTGATTTCCCCAAGCAGCACGCCGCGAATTGCCTGCCAGTAGTCCGGTACTTTACCGATATCGACCCACTCGAAGTCCATATCGATCGCGTAAAAAGGCGCGCCCATTTCCACCAAGCGCGGGAATAGCTGGCTGCCCAGGTCGAACTTTTGATTCTGAGGAATGTAATCGATAACTTCCGGTTCGAGGATATAAATACCCGTGTTGATCGTCGTGCTGAGGGCTTCTGCAACCGACGGTTTTTCCTGGAAGGTTTGGATGCGACCCTGCTCGTCCGCTACCACGACGCCGTAGCTCGACACTGCCTCGCGCGGCATGGATTTGGTGACCACCGTCGCGATCGCGCCCTGCTCTCGGTGAAACTTGACCGCTGCCGTCAAATCCAAGTCGATTAGCGCATCGCCGCAGAGAACGATAAAAGTGTCGTCGAAAAAGCAGTTGAAATCTTGCACGCGGCGAATGCCGCCAGCCGAGCCAAGGGCTTCGCCGACGAGCTGCCCGTCGACAATGCGTCCTTCAAAGGAATAAGCAATATTGACGCCGAAGCGCTGACCGTCGCGGAAGTAACTCTCGATCTCGTTAGCCAGGTGGCTGACGTTGACCATGACCTCGGTGAAACCATGTTGGCGCAACAGCTCCAATAGAAACTCCATCACGGGTTTCTGCAGGATCGGAATCATAGGCTTGGGAACTGTGTAGGTAATCGGGCGAACCCGCGTCCCCTTACCCGCCGCCAAAATCATGGCCTTCATAGACGGTGCTCCTAAACTGCAGCGTGTCCCACCGTGGCTTGGTGGTTGAGTCTGATTCTACTCAGTTGCGTCAATCCGGCAACCCTCTTGGTAGCAGGGACCGTGCAATCAACGCGTCTGGAAGCCTTGCCAGCAGGCAACTCTTCGAGACTTCCCATCAGTATAGGCGCAAGTGCGTCAACGCCAATCCGGCAGATCCCAATCTTGCCCCAATCTTGCCCAAAAACAGCTGATTATCGACTAACTTCGGGCAGTAGCAACCGTAGAAGCTGGGAGTGTCTCCGGCTCGAGCCAGCGAACGCTCAAATCCTGATAGAACTCGTTTTGGGAAAGCTCGACCTTAGACTGCGACGACAGCAACAGCAGCGCCCAAAACACCCCCACGCGATCCCCGGTTGGAGATTGATGGCGCTCCCCCTGCACGGCGGATGCCGATTCCATCCACCAGCACAGGAGTTGCTCTAGGTCGAGCCAACTGTCCTCTAACTCGCAATCGCTTCCGTCCGACAGGCGATCGCTCAGTAGCGCTTCCAGTCGCGCCGCCAGCTCGGTCAGGTTCTCGTCATGAGCGAGTTGTGCGATCGCGGCCGTTGCTTCTCGGCGCGACATCTGGCGCGGGCGCTCCGGCCGCGGGCGATCGCCGAGCGCGTCCCATTCGGCTGAAAGATCCCGGATCTGAGCGAGCAATTCGGGTAGGGTAGCCCTGCGCCGGCGCGGCGGCGGGACAGCCGGACGGCGGCGAAGGTGGCGCTCTAAATGCAGCGGTAACCCGCGCTCATCTGCTATAACCAGCAATTCCTCCTCGCACTCCGAGGCGTCGTCTTCAGTTGCTTCGGCCAGACGCTGTAGTGCATCGGCCTTGAAGTAAACCAACATCGACGCCCATAGGAATGCCTGTCCCGAGAGGGGGAGGTCGGCGCGATCGCCGCTGCGGCGTTCGAGCTCGTCTAAAACGCGATCGATGGCGTCGATGACGCGTACGTCCCAGGGGTCGATCTCGCCGCGTTCGACTTGTTCTAGCGCGTTATGTAAGGCGGCGCGGGCAGCGCTGAAGCTCATGCCGGTCTCCTCAATAATTCCTAAAAAGTTCCTCAAAGCTTCTTCGGTTTCCAGTTGGCGTTGGGGACGCGTTGTAAGCACCAACGACCCGGCTAGGTAGAAGCGTCCGACGCAGAGGGAGGCCGTTGCTCTTCAGGGGGTAGCAGGAGCTGACGCTGCTTGTCGAGTTCAGCCTTGTAACCTTCAATGTCCTGAGTCAGGGATTGAATTTGCTCGTCTTTGGAGCGCAACTCGCGTTGATCGCGAGCGCCTTCTAGCTGTCGTAACAACCGACTCCATGCCCCAAATACCCAGGCCACCAGCGCACCAACTCCCAACGCCACGATCATCTCGATCGCCAGCGGCGCTTGCACTTCATAGCCGGGTACGATTTGGATGCGAACGAGTTCGGTATTCTCCAATCCAAAGAGCACGAGAGCGAGACAGACCGTAAAGATGATGAGGAAATTCAATTGGCGCATTGACCGGACTCCCGAAGTCGAGAAGCAGCAATACCTGTTAGGCGACCGATCCCACAGTCGCCTATTTACGATAACGAGGGAGATGCGGTGGCGCACCCAAGCGATACCGACCGCTGCGCGCGGCCGAGCGTTCCCGAAGAACTGCTGCCCCACGTGCCATCCTTCGCCGCGATGAATTTCGCGGTGAATTTACAGTGCTAGAAATCGCGCTAACTTTGCAGGAAAAGAAGCTAAAGATTCTGCCGACTTTGCCTCATGAGTACTTCCTCTGGCTCGTCTGCAACGAGCATGTCTTCTGCCGAACTGCGCCGCAGCTACACCCGGGCCGGACTCAGCGAAACCGATGCCGCGACCGATCCGTTGGTCCAGTTTCACCGCTGGTTCGAGGAAGCCGTTGCTGCCGAACTGCCCGAACCCAATGCCATGACCCTGGCAACGGTTACCCCGGAGGGCAAGCCCGTCGCGCGACTGGTATTGCTTAAGGACCACGGCGATCGCGGCTTCATCTTTTTCACGAACTACGAGAGCCAGAAAGGGCGCCAGTTGCAGGCAACTCCGTGGGGCGCGCTGGTATTTTGGTGGGCCGAGTTGGAACGCCAAGTGCGCGCGATCGGACGCGTGGAGCAAATTGCTTCCGAGGAGTCGGATGCTTATTTTCAGTCGCGTCCCCACGGCTCGCAGTTAGGGGCTTGGGCATCGCCGCAAAGCCAGGTGGTGGAGTCGCGAGCAGTCTTGGAAAAGAATTTAGCGGCGCTGGCAGCCAAGTATCCCGAGGGAGAACCCGTGCCGCGACCGCCGCACTGGGGCGGTTTTCGGTTGGTGCCGGATGAAATTGAATTCTGGCAGGGACGGCCGAATCGCCTACACGATCGCCTGCGCTATCGTCGCACCAATGGCGGCTGGACGCGCGATCGCCTCGCACCCTAAGGTCTGGGTAAGCGCGAAGCGAGCCCGTCTGTTACGTTCGGCAATCGGTCGTGCGCGCGTCGGTAGGGGATGATGCCTTCACCCAAAAGCGCGACGGCAGGCATTGCTGCAGCAATCGCTGACAAAACGACATTTTTTGCAAGCATCGGCGGTAATATCGAGTTCGAACTGCGGGCGACCTATGACCGATACCATTCTCGCTACCGAGCATCTCACTGTAAGCTTTGATGGGTTCAAGGCGCTGAACGACCTTAACTTCAGTTTGGCTGCCGGCGAGCTGCGCGTCGTAATCGGACCAAATGGAGCGGGCAAAACCACGTTCCTAGATGTCATCACCGGCAAGGTGCAACCTACAGAAGGACGCGTGTTGTTTAAAGGGCAGGACTTGCGCGGCCGGCCGGAACACAAGATCGCGCGACTCGGAATCGGGCGGAAATTTCAGACGCCGCGGGTGTACTTGCAACTCACGACTCGCGAAAATCTCGACCTTGCCTGCAACCGCAACAAAGGCGTGTTTTCAACTCTATTCGGGCAAGCGGCTGTGGAGGACAAGCGCAGAACGATCGCGCTGCTGGAAACCATTGGGCTGTCGGCGAAGGCGGACATGCGCGCGCAGTTTTTGTCTCATGGCGAGAAGCAACGCCTGGAAATTGGGATGCTGGTGGCGCAATCGCCGGATTTGCTGCTCGTGGACGAGCCGGTTGCTGGACTGACCGATGAAGAAACGGAAAACGTCGGCAATTTGTTGCTGGCACTGGCGGAAAGCCATTCGCTGATCGTCATCGAGCACGACATGGAGTTCGTGCGGCAAATCGCGCGGCAAGTGACCGTATTGCACCAAGGCTCGGTGCTCTGTGAGGGCAGCATCGAGACAGTCCAGAACGACCCGCGAACGATTGAAGTGTATTTGGGACAAGCGCCGACGATTTCTCCCGAACAGCTGAAGGTATTGCGGATCGTGGCCTCGCTGGCATGGTCGGACGGTAACCTCACATCAGAAGAGGAAAAGGCAATCCTGGAGCGATTGAGCCGCGTGTTTGCCCAGGATATAGAACAGCAGCAGGAGCTGCAACGGGAGTTGCGGGATTATTTAGCGGCTGACTTGGGTATGGATGCGCTGGCGGCCGAATTGAAGAGCACTCGCGATCGCGAGCTGGTGCTGAAGCTCGGGTACGAGGTTATCCTTGCCCACGCCCGTAGGTCGCACGAACCGCATATCAACGAATACGAGCGACGAGCCTACGAGAAATTGGTCGGCCTGTTGGAGTTCGATCGCGAAACCGTCGCCCGTCTGGAAGCCGAAGTTGAGGGAGATAGCTAATGGCGCAAGCAGTTACCAACTCACTCCATACGAAAACCGCACCGATGCTGCAGGTGTCGGATCTGAACGTCTACTACGGCGAGAGTCATATTCTGCGGAATGTGGACATGCTCGTACCGACCGGGCAGATGGTGTGCTTGATCGGCCGCAACGGTGTCGGCAAAACCACCCTGCTGAAAACGGTTGTGGGATTGCTCGCACCGCGCACGGGCGAGCTCCGGCTTGAGGGGCGCCCGATCGCTCAGCTGACGCCCGATCGCCGCGCGCGTCTTGGCATCGGTTACGTGCCCCAAGGACGCGAGATTATTCCGCGCTTGACAGTTGAGGAAAACCTGCTGCTGGGTCTGGAGGCACGGCCGCAAGGTCGTACGGGGAGAGAAACGATTTCTGAGGAGATCTTTACGCTTTTTCCGGTGTTGAAAACCATGCTGTCGCGGATGGGCGGCGACCTCAGCGGGGGACAGCAGCAGCAACTTGCGATCGCGCGCGCGTTAATGGGTAACCCGCGTTTGTTGGTTCTCGACGAGCCGACGGAAGGAATCCAGCCGTCGATCGTCATGGAAATCGAAGCAGCGGTTCGACGTATCATTGCCACCCGCGGCATCTCCGTACTCCTCGTCGAACAACACTTGCACTTCGTGCGCCAGGCCGATCGCTACTACGCCATGCAAAAAGGGGGCATCGTTGCTTCGGGTCCGACGAGCGAGCTATCGCAGGTCGTGATCCAACGCTTCTTGGCAGTCTAGTTCTGGGGTCTGCTGTCTTCTCGGCGGTTGTGCCAATAGTGGAACCTATCTGCAAGAGCCTAACGCCCCATTTTGAGCCGTATTGGGCTTCATCGGCGGCACCTAGGTGCCGGTCACGCGCTGGCGAATTGCTAGCAAGTTAACCGTTAAATCCCGACGCAGGCGCTGGGCAATCAAACCGACCGGCATTGTGCGCGGCGGCAGCACCGTGAGGTTATAGGTCAGGGTTGTGACTTCGCCAGCCGTCGGATCGGTTGTGGGGGCGAGCGACCAGTAACCTTCAAAGCGGCGAAAGTCGCCCTCAACCATGCGGAAATGGATCTGCTCTGGATAAATCTCATCGAGATCGAGAACGACGCGGGCACGGAAGTTAACCCTCAACAATTGCTGGAATCCAATCTGCTCCACGCGCACCCCGCCATGTGGATGTGCCAGTCGCCGACTTGCTTCCAAGCTCGGGATGAACTCGGGCAGTGCCTCGTAGTTTGTGAGCACCTGCCAAATTGGCTCCAGCGGCCGCGCGATCGCGATCCGCGCTGTCAGACAGCGCTCGCGCTCGCGTGCTTCGGTGGTAATTTCGACTGCATCAGCCGCCTCAACAGTCGGTTCCGGCTCCAGCAGCTCCGACCCATCTAATGAGGTCGGTAAAAGGTCTTCTTCGTTCACGAACAGTTAGTTAGAAATTGGCATATTGGTCGTCAGTGTAACAATCTCGAGTGTCCTTGCAACTCAGTTGGCAGACTGCGGGAGTGCTAGCGTAAACCGCGTATCGCAAGGCATACCATCGCGGAAGTCGCTGGCTGCTTCGAGCGTGCCGTCGAGCTGTTTGACCAAGCTTTCCGCCAATGCCAATCCTAAACCCGTCCCGGAAATTGCTTGCTTGGTGGCCCCGCGTCCGCGTCGAAACGGCGCGAAAATATGGGGTAAGTCTTCGGGATGGATGCCCACGCCGGTATTGGTAAATGTTAGAACCAGGCGATGGCCGCCGGCAGTATCGGTTCGCTGGGAGATTTGCAGGCGCACGCTGGTGTCGGCGGCGGCAAACTTGCTGGCATTCGTTAACAATTCTTGGATCACCCGCCGCAGGGCATTGCCATCAGCTCGCACTTGCAGGAACGTTGTCTCCGACAGCGGCGGGAGATAGGAGATCGACAGCGTTAACCCCCGCGTCTGCAAGGTTTCTGCAAGCTCGGTTTGTATGTCGTGCAACAACGCATGCAGGTCGAGATCCCGCACGCTCCGGCCGGAGCGTGCGGGGTCGGTCTGCGAGGATGCAATTTGTTGGAGTGCCAGCAGATCTCGAATAAGCGCGCTCTCGCGTCGCAGCTCGCGATCGAGGATATCGAGGTACTTGGCGCGACGCTCGGAGTCGAGTCCGGGTTGACCGAGCATCTTGACAGCAATCTTCATCGTCGCCAGTGGCGTATTCAGCTCGTGGCTCATCGTACTGAGAAATTCGTCTTTGAGCTGATTGAGATGCTGGAGTTGGTTGACTTGCTGGCGCGTCGTTTCGTAGAGCTTGGCCTGGACCTCTAGGCTGTGCTGGAGCTGGGCCGTACGCGCTTCCACCAACGCTTGCGATCGCTGGAGCACTTTGTGGTGGAGGGTGGCCGCACTCACCTGCGACGCAACGAATTGCAGCAACTCCAGCTCTTCCCCGTGCCAATGGCGTGGGTAGTCTTGCTGGAACACCAGGAACCCCAGTACGCACCCCAGATCGTCCTCGCTGCTGGGGCGCCCGGCTAGTGGGACGAGCGTCCACGCTGAAGCGCCTTCTTCGCAGAGCAATGCAGTCGCACAACTTGCCAGTGGCAACGGTCCAGCTGCCAAATCAGCAATCGCCAGCGGCTCGGGGGCTTGTTGCCAAGCTTGCTGGCAACAAGGTGCATCTGCCAGTGCAAAGCTCGTGCCCAGGGGCGGCAGCGGCGTTTCCGGGCTGGCCGCCCATCGCGCGATTACTTCCACCTTGGCAGTCGGTACTGTTGGGCTGCTGCAACAGGCGGCTAGGGGATCGTCATACTTGAGCGCTAGCACAAAAGCGCGCGCGACCTCCAGAGCACGCCCCGTTGCGCCGAGGGCGACTGCCAGCACTTCGTTGAGATGCAGCGCCGTGCGCAAAATGTCGCCGAGGTCGCGTCGTAATCCTTGATAGCGGGCTTGGTGCTGAACGCTCTCCTGCAACCCAGCCCAAACAAGCGCCACTGCCACGCGCTCCCGACAAGCTAACAAGAGCTGGCGCAGCTCCACCGTCCACGCGCGATCGCGCGTGCCCCCCAACCAGATGCCGCCCCAGCCAGCTTCGGCGTAGGGTAAGGTCAGTCCCAGCCATGATTCGACCGTGAAAGTTTCGCTCAGCCAGCTCCAGGGTTCGCTGGTTACGCCGATCGAGGACGAGTAGGCTACCGGCTCGGTCGAACTCGTCACCGACAACAATCTGGCAGCATGGGTCTGAAAGCGGTCGGGCTGCAAGCATGCCGAGCCGCCATCGCGAAACCACCACGCCGCTCTCACGGATGCGGTGGGCTGCGATCGCGCCAGCAAACAACACGCAGGTACTGCAAACGTTTCACCCAGCGCCTGAGCCACTTGCGATAAAACAGCTGCCGCGTCGTTGCTGCCGCGCGCGATCGCGCGGTCTATGCGCGATCCGAGGTCACACGGATCGGCGGGGGAAAGGCGGAATGGCTCGCCAGTGGGATTCGAGCGGGGCACGAGGGTCCCAAGCTATAAAACGATACTCTTGAATATACCCCCGACTCTCTGAAAGCGGTTTACGTGCCTTTACAATCTTGGAAACCCATCGCGCAGCACTGACAGGAATTCGTTCGCCATGTTAACTAAGTCCACTACGCGCCACATCCGACTGTACGCCGCCGAGATCGGCGATAACGAACTTATCCCCAGCCAGAACGTA
Source organism: Rubidibacter lacunae KORDI 51-2 (assembly GCF_000473895.1). Classification (NCBI taxonomy): domain Bacteria; kingdom Bacillati; phylum Cyanobacteriota; class Cyanophyceae; order Chroococcales; family Aphanothecaceae; genus Rubidibacter; species Rubidibacter lacunae. Next base: position 188,726 of record NZ_ASSJ01000076.1, read on the forward strand.
CTGACTCTGGATATCGACCCTGACAACGAATTTATCTGGAGCGAAGAAACTCTGCAAAAGGTTTACCGTCAATTCGACCGGCTCGTTGAAGCGAACAATGGTCGAGAGCTGACAGAGTACAACCTTCGCCGAATCGGATCTGATTTAGAGCATCTGATTCGCTCGCTCCTGGCTAGCGGTGAAATCAGCTACAACCTCAACAGCCGCGTTCTCAATTACAGTATGGGTCTGCCGCGCGTACAAAATCCCGACTCAGAAGGGAAGTATTTATAAGTGAGTCAAACGACCGATCGAGCCATCAAATTTATTAATCTACGCGCGGAGCGGGCGGGCAACAATGCGCGCCCGTTGACTTTAGATTGTCCGTTCGGCGATCGCTTGGCGATCGCTTGTTTGTTGCTCGCGCAGTCCGCACGGCGGTGAGGCAAGAACCGATTATGCCCGAGGAGTCAGCTTCAGCAGCCGCACACTCCGCGAATTCGAACCGTCAGTCCCCCAATGCGGCAGATGCGCGGGATTGTCATAAATACCAAAGGCCCTTGTTGCGGCTGTTTCTGCGGGTAGTCGGACCGGGCGCGTCTGACTTCGCACCGGGCGAGTTACTCGCCGGGCGCTACCGCGTGATAGCGGGGGCAGTGGTGCTAGACACGCAGCCAGCCCAGCCACCCGATTTCCCCGACCGGGTTCCGGAAGCCCTGCTGCCCTACTCGCGCCTGTCACCCTACCAACTCCATGTCCCGCAGGTGTTCGGACGCGTGAGCGATCGCGATCTGTGGTTGCTAGAGTACGGCTACTTGCGCAGCGATCGCGCAGCGGGGCTGGAGCGCGGTGAGGTGCTGCCGATGTTAACCGATGCATGGGCTGGAACCTCGCCGCTGCGGCAATTGCATTGGTTGTGGCAGATGGCACGGTTGTGGCAACCCTTGTCCGACCAGGGCGTGGCGGGTGCATTGTTGGACGCGAAGTTGGTGCGCGTGGACGGGTCGCTCGTGCACTTGTTAGAACTCCCGCTCGACCCCGAGCCGGAGTCGATGTCGCTGGCACAGCTCGGGCTGCTGTGGACGCCATGGACAGAAGGTGCCTCTCCAGCCATTCGTGATTTCTTCAGTTTTGTGTGCGTGCAACTGACCGCGGGCGCGATCGCGCGGCCCGAGCAACTCGTAGCCGTCCTCGATCGCGCTCTGCAACGCTGCGGGAGCTCCCAACAGCGTTTGTTTCAGTTGGCAGCGCGGACCGATGTCGGACCGATGCGCGACCACAATGAGGACGCCCTTCACATTGGCGAGGACGGGCTGGCAGCTGCTGATGCCCTGGCAATCGTTTGCGATGGGGTCGGCGGTCATGCGGAGGGCGAAGTGGCGTCGCGTTTGGCCGTCGACGTGATGCTGCGAAAGCTGAGCGAGCTGCCTCAAGCGATCGCGCCTCAGGAGCCGGAGGCAATCTCCTTGGAGTTAGCAGAGATTTTGCGGGAAACTAACGACGCGATCGGAGAGCGCAACGATCGCGAACGCCGCCAGGGCCGCCAGCGCATGGGAACAACATTGGTGATGGCGATGGCGCGGTCCCACGAACTCTACGTTGCCCACGTGGGCGACTCGCGCGCTTATTGGATCACGCGGCGCGGCTGTCAACAACTGACTCTAGACGACGACGTAGCCTCGCAGCAAACGCGCCTCGGGCAGACCCTCTATCGTGAGGCTCTACAGCAGCCGGCGGCTGGTTCGCTCGTTCAGGTGTTGGGCACGGGACCGTCTGCGTTGCTGCACCCGAACATCCAGCGGGTGGTTCTCGATGAAGACGGGTTGTTTTTGCTGTGTTCTGATGGGTTGAGCGATTTCGATCGCGTCGAGCAGTATTGGGAGCAAGAACTCCTGCCAGTGTTGGAAGAGCAGACGACGCTCCAGGAGGCTGCCGAGCGCTTGCTGACGATCGCCAATACCCAAAACGGTCACGATAATGTTACGGTGGCGCTGCTCTATTGCCAGGTCAGCCGACTCGGCGGCTCGGACGACACCGCGCTGCTCGGCCCGTGGGAGTCTTGGGTGTCTTCAGTGTTGAGGGCAACCAACCTCGAGCGCCCGAGCCCGCTGCGCCAGCGCCAATCGACCCCGACCGTTCGGGCAGCCACACCGCGGGCAGCAATCGCTCTCAGCCTCGCAATCGTTGCCGTTGCCATCGCAAGTGCGATCGGATTGTCATATGCATTCGTGCCCGAGGCGCGCGCGGCGATCGACGGCGTTCGCCAACGCCTCCTTGGTTCGCCCCTGCGCGATCCCAGCGACTTCCGTCGTTGAGCACCGGTAGCAAGGACGCCGGATCGCAGAACACAAAGGTGTTCCAGGCTACAGACAACGGCAGGTGACTACAGATTTTCTCCCGGAGACTGCGCCGCAAAGTGTGCTACGACTAGTCCTGGCAACTGAGTAGCGAGCGGGGAGTCCATGACCGAACTGAAAGTCACAACACCAATTAACGACGTGAGCGTTTTGGAAGACGCTCCTACTAATGCGATCGACCTCGCCGAGGTATTTGACAATCCGTTTACGACGGGTTTGGTCGCGACTTTCCAGTTGGAGAACCAAGACCTGGGCAACGGTGGCGCAACGAACGTTGTGTTGTTCGACCAAGCCGATGAGGGTGCACCCCTCACCGTTCAGAATTTCAGCAACTACGTCAACGACGGCGATTACGTCAATTCCATCATTCACCGCTTGGTATCGGATTTTGTCATCCAAGGTGGGGGCTTTGTCGTCGACGGTCTAGCCGAAGAGCTGGCTCAGAATGATGCGAGCAGCGGCGCAGGATCGACGAGCCTCGTTCCAACCGATCCGCCCGTTCAAAACGAGTTCAGCAGCGATCGCTCCAACGTGCGCGGCACGATCGCGATGGCGAAGGTTGGAGGCGATCCCGACAGTGCGACGAGTCAGTGGTTTTTTAACCTCGGCGACAACTCGTCCAACCTCGACAGCCAAAACGGCGGCTTTACGGTCTTCGGTGAAGTTCTCTCGGAGGACGACCTCGAGACGCTCGATACCATTGCAGCACTGCCAGTGTTTGAGGGCACGCAATTCTTCGGTCAGGGCGCGTTTACAGACTTACCGCTAATACTGGACGACCCCAACGTACCGCAGGTCACGAGCGACCAAAACTTGGTGCGCTATGAAGGAATTACGATTTCCCAGCAACCCGAGCTAACAAACTTCGAAGTTGTCAGCAACTCCAATCCCAATCTCGTCACGACGTCGATCGCAAACGGCCAACTGGTCCTTGCCTACCAACCCGACGCAGTCGGGACGGCTGACATCACCGTGCGGGCCACCGATCTGCTCGGCAATACGGCAGAAGACACCTTCTCCGTCACCGTTGCCGACGTCCCCGATCCACCAACCGCCATTGACGACAGCGTCACGACGGCTGGGAACCAATCAGTCACTATTGACGTGCTGGCAAACGATACGGATGTCGACAGTACCGACCTCACCCCGAGCGTGACCGACGCGCCGGATAACGGTACGGCTGCGGTCGAAAATGGCGCGATCGTTTATACACCTGCTGCCGGCTTCAGCGGGACCGACAGCTTTACTTACACCGTTTCCGATGGCGAGCTCACCTCAAATGTCGCCAACGTAACGGTTGAGGTCGATCCCGTTTCTCTGCTTCCTCCCGAGGCCGCCGAAGACACGGGTTCGACAAATGAAGATGCGGCCGTGACCGTCGACGTTCTGGCTAATGACAGCGATCCCGATGGCGATGCTCTCAGTGTCGAGAGCGCCACCCAAGGCAGGAACGGGAGTGTCACCATCAATGCCGATGGCACGGTTACTTACACGCCCAATGCCAACTTCAACGGCAGCGATAGCTTCGAATACACCGTTACCGATGGCGGTTTGACCGCTACAGCTACGGTTACGGTCGCGATCGCCCCAGTCAATGACGACCCCGAAGCAAATGACGACGCGGCAACCACTGGTGAAGACGTGGCGGCAACGATCGTCGTTCTAGATAATGACTCTGACATCGATGGCGATACTCTCAGTATCGAGAGCGTCACTCAGGGCAGCAATGGCGGTACTGTCGATGTGAATGCTGACGGCACCGTCACCTTTACTCCTGCTGCCGGCTTCAGCGGAACCGATAGCTTTACCTACACCGTCAGCGACGGCAATGGTGGAACGGATACAACCAAGGTAAATGTCACGATCTCCAATGCCCCGGTGCTCGGAGCACTGCCAGGCGTCACGCTGACTGAAGACGCAGTGGTTCAAGGTGCGACCATCGCTACGGTGCAGGCAACAGACTCCGACACGCCTGTCGACCAACTAACTTACGCGATCGCCTCCGGTAACGAAGACGGCTTCTTCGCGATCGAGCCTTCCACAGGTGAAGTTTCGATTGTCGAAACCGACAACCTCGAGCCCGCCAGCTTTACGCTGGGCATCGTGGCTAGCGATGGCACCAGCACCTCTGAGGTTGCAACGCTCAACGTGGAGATCGAGCCAGAACCGGCACCGCTAATCTTTGGAACGCTGGGCGACGATCTGTTCGATGCCGACGACCCGCGCGACGAATTTGATGGCAACGGTACGCTAACTTTCACCGGTAGTGGTGCCGACCTCGTGGATGCCTCAGGGAGTGAAGAAGGGGGCAATCGCATCTTCAGCGGTAGTGCGAGCGACGAGCTGTTCGCCGGTACAAACGACCGCCTCTTCGGCGGCAGCGATGGGGACATCCTCGATGCGTCGGCGGGCGGGGGCGGAAACCGCCTCTACGCTCAAGACGGCGACGATACCCTGATTGCAGGCAGCAACGACACGCTTTTCGGCGGTAGCGGTAGCGATATTTTGTTGGCGACGGGGACGAACAGCCGCTTCATTGGCGGTCTGGGAGCGGACTTCTTCGAGATCGTCGGTTCGGAATCGATCGACATCGTATCCGACACGACAATCGCAGACTTCGCATCGGGGACGGACACGATCGGCATTGGCGGCGGCTTTGCATTTGAGGACCTGATCTTCACTGCGCAAGGCAATGACACGACAATCGCCCTCACCGGCGAGAACGGCATCCGCGCAACGCTCCTCGACATCCAACCCGATGCCCTCGTCGTTGGGGACTTCGACTTCGGTTAAGGCAACACCGTTTAACAACCGAGCGATCGCGTCGCGTGTGGCGATCGCTCGGTGGTGTGTGCACGGGAACCAGACGACGCAAACTGTCTGGAAGGTTTAGGTTCGTGGAAACGACCGCTCGAGCCAGCTCGCGATCTCCGGTCGGGTTCTTCCCAGTCGTCGTATGGATAGCGCTTGTGTCTTTTGCCTTTGGAGCTATAAAGCGCGCTTTCTGCTCTCTCAACTAGGGAGGAAGGATCCTGCCGAGTGGCTTGAAATGTGATGCTCGAGCTGGGCTAGGAACATGACCAAATGATGGTTCTGCACCCGCGCCATCCTCACCGCGCAGGACTAACGGGCTAACGCTATCAATTACACCAGTTAAGTCGTTTACGATGACACATCGTTGCCAGTCCGGAGCGCGAGCTAGTTCGGCTCGAGGAATGTTTTGCCGTCGACTTTCCCCCGTTCGCGTGCATCGGGTTCGAGATATCATCAAGTTGTCTGACGCATCGCTCCCGACACCGCATCGTGTGTCCGCGTTCTCGTACTGTTGTGATGCCAGCCCCGAGAAGTGCTCCGATCGATGGCAGCTCGGGAACCCTTACTCCTCGAGATTGCCTCACCTCATCTGTCATAGGCATTTTGCAAATTGGGATAAGAGTGATTCCAAGCAATAGCCTCATTCGCTTGCGCTTGCCTTGCGAACGACGATTGCACCCTCCGAGAAGGCACTACACCGCCGCAGGCGATCGCTCGACAGCATTTGGGTCCTACGATAGGATGCTGATGGTAGAAACTTCGGAGTGTACCCAGCAGCGACCATTGCGTTCGCGCGGGTTCCGGAGATTGTGAAGCTTGATGGTGGATCTATGGGACAGTTCATTCTGACCTGGATTGTGTCAGCTGGAGCACTTTTCTTGACGGCGCGGCTGGTGCCGGGTTTGGAGATTAGCGGGGGTGCCTCTGCCCTCATTGGCGCGGGGGTGATGGGCTTGACGAACGCGATTGTCAAGCCGATTTTGATTATTTTCACGCTGCCGCTGACGATCGTGACCTTGGGGTTATTTTTACTGGTCGTCAACGCGATCGCTTTTGCACTGGTCGGCTATCTGACACCGGGCTTTGAAGTCAACGGGTTCTTTCCAGCGCTATTCGGTTCGCTAGTGCTGGCGTTCGTGTCGAGTCTGCTCGGCAATCTCATCAAAGACAACTAGACTTGATAACCGACGCCTAATGACCGATGTCGCTCGGTCGGAGTACTGGGAATCGCGCTACCTGGATGGGTCAACGCGGTGGGACCTCGGTCAACCCGCACCGCCGTTCGCGAGCTGGTTAGCCAGCGAAATGGCACTGCCGCTGGGTCGGGCGATCGTGCTGGGGTGCGGACGCGGCAGCGATGCCCTGTTGTTCGCGCGACATGGATTCGAGGTTGTCGGCGTCGATTTCGCTCCGTCGGCGATCGCTTCCGCCACTGCCGCCGCCGCCCGCGATGGCATCCCCGCAACCTTCTTGCTGAGCGATATCTTCGCACTCCCGCAGGAGTTTGCCGGCAGTTTCGATTACGCGATCGAGCATACCTGCTTCTGCGCGCTGCCTCCAACTCAACGCGACGCTTACGTTCAGTTGACGCGATCGTTGCTGAAACCGGGTGGCGAGCTGTTAGCCATCTTCTTTACCCACAGTCGCCCTGGCGGTCCGCCCTTCGGCTCGCATCCTGCAGACATCGTGCGGCTCTTCGGTCGAGCCTTTGAGATCCTATGCCTGGAGCCGATTGCACATTCAATCTCGGTCAGGCAGGGTGAAGAGCACTTCGGCCGGTTGCGACGGCGGGACGAACAATACACCGACCGGGAGCGCAGCCTGCTTTGAGTTGCAAGCGATGGGGCGCAATCTCCTCAGAGTTTCTCAATTCACCTGGTTTCTTTAGGTGTGATCGGGCTGGATGGCCTACACAAGTGCCTCATGCCCCGCAAGCACGCTGCGAAATTTCTGGGGTTTCAGGAGATGTGTCAGTCAGTAAGGTCATCAGGTGTTCATAAAGACCTCTTGCATCGTGGTTCTCAGGAAGGCTTGAGAAGTCACGAATCCTCCAAAATGAGGCGATTTTGATTTGTTGTGTGACACGCTAAGCAAAGTTTCCAAGTATTTTTCAAGAAGTCTCATGCCATTGGGCAATGGCTGTCTAGAGAGTTTCAGTTTTGCTAAAAACAGCCAGCGATCGCGATTGGTACCGCCATCCATCAACTCGACAGTGGCAATCTGCAAGTTGACACCCTTGGTTTACACCAGCATCCGATTTGAGTGAGAAGCACCTGTAGGCACTAGTGCCCTCTTAATACTTGGCTTGCGGAAACTGCGAGGCCGGACCCTACACATGAGAGTGGACCAGACATCAAAAGATTCTCCCTTCTGCGAACTCGTCGTAGAGGTGAGAGAAGAGCTTTGCACGTTCAAAAAATCTTGTTGCGCTTGAAGACAGACTATCTCTCGGATTGCTAAGGCGAAAGCCGAGCGCTAGCCGAGTGAAACTGAGTGCCAAAGAGAAGAATAGAACAATCGGGAGATACAGGCGATCGCTCCTTGCGGTGGCGAAGCGAATCCGAGCGGCTGCAACCTAGTATGTTGCCAGCAAAGGTTCTTGCTGGGGGTCCCCATTCTGGAGAGCGCGCTCGAGCAGGGTCGACGGCGGGCGCACGTGGGGCCACGCGAAGGCGTGGCGGAAAGCCGCCTCCTGGCATGCCTGCAGTTGCCGAAAGTCGATCGCGTCGCAGGTCAGCAGGTTTTCGTATTCGAAGGGCAACCGCACGTTGTGCAACCCGGCGTTATCGGTGCAAATGGCAGTATCGACGCCCGCTTCAAAGCAGCGATCGAACACGACCTTTAGTTCGTAAATGTTTTCGAGAGTGCCTGTCTTCAAATACGTGGTCGGACAAACTTCCAGGCACTGCCCTGCAGCAGCTAACTCCCGCAGTCGTTCCGGCTCCCGCAGCGGGATTTGGATACCGTGTCCGATACGCATCAAGTATGGCAGCAACTCCGGATAGCAACCATCGGCGGTTTCGTAGACGTGACCGGTGGTTTTGAGCCCGCGCGATCGCGCGTATTGGTAGAGTCCGACGATTTCGTCGAGGCGATCGGCGTAATGGGAATCTCCCCCTGCCATGTCAATTCCGCAGACGTATTCCGGCAGGTCGGCCGCCGCATCGGCGATCGCTTTATTAACCTCGAAAGGCAACCGCGAGTGCATGCAGAGAATCTGACCCGTGACGATCGGGTAATCCGCCTCGCGACTCGCTTCCCCGACGATGCGAATCACCTCATACATCTGTTCGATCCGCGCGCTTCGATCGAGGCGGGCGTCCGTACGCAAATAAGGCGTGTAGCGAATCTCCAGATAGGCTAAATTTTCAAAAATATACGCGCCACGTAACAATCGATAGATAAAGTAAGGCAGCGTGTGCGGAGTTTGCACGCTCTCCACCAGCGTGTGCAGCTCTAGGTATTCGTCCAGCGTGTTGCGCGGGCGCGTATAAAACGATTCGAACTCCAGGTACTCCGGGAAGCGACCGGCCATCTCCGGGTTGTGTCGCTGAAAGTATCGCCAGAGAATGCGCGGTACGACAGAGCCGCCCAGGTGGCGGTGTAAATCGGCGTGCAGTGTCACGAGGAACCTCCTTGAAGCCGAGCGAGGGGAGGCGATCGACGGCTGCTGTCGATCGCTACAGTTGACAGCCGCTATCTAGACTCGCGATAATAGCTATTTGCGAACACTGTAGCGTCAAATTAAAGCTTTGGCTAACGTTATCGTTATTGGTGCCCAATGGGGCGATGAGGGCAAAGGTAAAATCGTCGATTTGCTGAGTAAATCAGCAGATGTGGTGGTCCGCTATCAGGGCGGAGCTAACGCCGGACATACGGTCGTCGTCCGAGACCAAACTTTCAAGCTGCATCTCATTCCATCGGGGATCTTATATTCCGACACCGAGTGCATTATCGGCTCGGGGACGGCGATCGACCCGAAGGTGCTTATTGAAGAGCTGGACCGCCTTGAAGCCCTTAACGTTTCCACAGACAACTTGTGGATCGCCCAGACGGCCCACGTGACGATGCCGTACCATCGAATGTTCGATCAAGCATCCGAGCGCAGTCGCGGCAACCGCAAAATCGGGACCACCGGACGCGGTATCGGCCCGACCTACGCCGATAAGTCGGAGCGGATGGGCATTCGCGTGCTGGACTTGATGGATCCCGACGAACTGCGCGAGCAACTGCGCTGGACGATCGCGAGCAAAAACGTCATTCTCGAGAAGCTCTACGAGCTACCGCCCCTGGATGCCGAGGTAACGATCGCCGAATATCTCGGCTATGCCGAACGCCTGCGGCCGCACGTCGTCGATAGTTCGCTGCATATCGACCGCGCGCTCCGCCAGCGCCGCAATATCTTGTTTGAAGGCGCACAAGGCACGCTCCTCGACCTCGACCACGGCACCTATCCCTACGTGACGTCCTCGAATCCAGTTGCAGGCGGAGCCTGTGTCGGAGCGGGTGTCGGACCGACAGCCATCGATCGCGTCATCGGTGTCGCCAAGGCTTACACCACTCGCGTTGGGGAAGGACCGTTCCCGACCGAGCTCGACGGCGATATCGGTACGGCCCTGTGCAAACGCGGAGCGGAATTCGGGACGACGACCGGCCGCCGCCGTCGCTGCGGTTGGTTCGATGCGGTGATCGGACGTTACGCCGTGCGGATCAACGGTCTGGACTGCCTGGCGGTCACTAAGCTCGACGTGCTCGACACCTTACCGGAAATCAAAGTCTGCGTCGCTTACGAAGTGGATGGGGAACGCTTTACCGAGTATCCAACCAGTGCGAGTCGCTTCGCACGCTGCAAGCCGCTCTACAAAACGATGCCCGGCTGGCAGCAGTCCACGGCGAGTTGTCGTACCCTGGAAGACCTGCCCCGCCAAGCACTAACCTATCTCAAGTTCCTGGCTGAGTTGATGAAGGTGCCGATCGCGATCGTTTCCCTCGGTGCCAGCCGGGACCAAACGATCATCGTCGAAGACCCGATCCACGGACCCAAACGCGCATTGCTCGATGCTAACGGCGCGCCCGTGGACATCCAGGTCGCCAACGCTGACACTGTCCGGGCGCGCTCGTCCTCGACTCACTCAACTTTTTAGTCCTGCACCCGACCGCAACCATACCGAAAACCATGTCACTCACGATTGAATGTCAGAAACGACCGGAAGGCAGTAAGTCCCGCGCGCTGCGTCGCGAGGGACTCATTCCTGCCAATCTTTACGGCCATAGCGGTACGGAATCCATGTCGCTCGTCGTTAACGAGCGCAAAGCCCAACGCCTGCTGCGCTCGGCAGCGGTAAACAGCACCGTAATCGACGTGCAAATCCCCGACCTGTCTTGGAGCGGGCCGGCCCTGATCCGCGAGGTTCAGACGCATCCGTGGAAGGCAGAAATCTACCACCTTAGTTTCTTCGCCGTTCGCGGTCGCAGTTCGGTTGATGTCGTTGTCCCGCTCAACATCGTCGGGGTATCGGCGGGCGCAAAGCAGGGTGGCGTCTTAGACCAAGTCGTCACCGAACTAGCCGTTCGATGCGATCCGACGAAAGTTCCGGAATCCATTGACATCGACGTCACGACAATGGACGTCGGCACCGTCCTCACAGTGGGCGAACTCGTGCTGCCGGATGGGGTTGCCGCTTCGACCGATCCGAGCGTCACGGTCTTGTCTATCATCGCATCGCGTACGGGGGCAGCCCAGCCGTCTGAGGCAGCAACCGAGTCAGAAACAGCTGAGTGAGCGATCGCGCGATCGCGCCCGGTGTCGAGCTCAGCAACCGGCGCTAGGATCGGGATACTATTGGCGATCGGCTACGCTACTTCGCCTCTGATACCTCCCGTACTATCTGCAATTTGCTGCAATTATGGCTCGCAGACCCGCTCCATCTTCACGCCGCCGTCCGGGTCCCCCCCCGCCGCGATCGGGTCGGCCACCAGAGCGATCGGCGGCATCGCCATTCAACTACACGACGCTAGCCGTGTTGCTGGGCGCGTTTATCATCGGGATCGGTGTCGGCATTATCTTTTCAACGTCGGCAAGCTTTAGTCCGAGCAACGTGGTGTCCCGTGAGGTCATCGATCGCAGCGCGCCCAACCCAGAGTTTTGCGCGCAGTACGGCGCGAGCGCCGTGGTAACGGACATGCGCGTGTTTCTGACGTTTAACCCGTTCAGCGTTTACGTCACGCAGCCGGCTATGCAACCGGGCTGCGTTATGCGTCGCACGAACTGGACGATCCTCGAGAAGAAAAATTTGATCGACGACCAGCAAGTTCGCGACTGCAAGCAGCGCCTGAACACGTTCGGATTTGTAGGCAATCTTGAGGGATCGCCGCGCATCGACTGCATTTACCAGAATGACTCAGCCGGCAACCTCTTTACTAGCGATACGCCGGGAGGTTCCCTCGTCCCCAAACCAGAAACCGATCGATTCTAGGGAATGGGGTGGCGGCACGTTCCGTGCTTGCCACCGAGCTACAACCACCCGCCGCGCTCGGTAGAATAGTTCGCTGCTGGCACCGGAGCAACCAGCACCACAGTGTTGGCAATCGTCATTTTGCTTGAGACACCCTCCGCCCCTGAGGCACTTGCTGGGCAATGCGAGCTCTCCAAACCTGACTGGTGTAGACATGGAAACCGCTGCGACCGCCAACCGATCGGTCTCGAAGACTCTCAAGCCTAGTTGCCAAATCGGTCGCAGTTGTTCGGCAACGCGGCAAGTAATTTGGGAGGAGCCCCTAATTCACGGAGTGCTGATACTGGCGCCCAGGCAGGGCGCAATAGTTGCGAAAATTGACTGAGCTAACCCGTCTAGGTCGTAGCCACCCTCCAATCCAAACAACAGCTTTGGCGTCAGATCGAGGCAGCGTTCTGTAAAAAAGCTGTAGTCCTCCGGCCGCAGCAACATGCTTGCAAGCGGATCGTCGCGATGGGCGTCATATCCCGCACTGACAATTAGCAAATTTGGTGCAAATGCCTGCAAGAAAGGTACGACGCGATCGTCAAATGTCTGACGGTATATATCGCTCGTGCTGCCGGCTGGCAGGGGTACGTTCAAAACGTTGTTGTCGTCGCAGCGTTTGTCATCGCTGCCGGTAAACGGATAGGCCGGCGACTGATGCAGAGAGCAATAAGCAATCCGCGAACAGTCAGCAACTAATGCTTGGGTGCCGTTCCCGTGATGGACGTCCCAATCGAGAACAGCTACTCGCTCGATATGTGGTTGGGTCAGAGCGTATCGTGCCGCGATCGCCGCATTGGAAAACAGGCAAAAGCCCATCCCCGTCTCTCGCTCGGCATGATGTCCGGGCGGTCGCGCCAGCACAAACGCGGGCTGCCTTGACACCAACACACGATCGACGCCATCCAGCCACGCAGCTACTGCAAGCAGCGCAACATCATAACTTCGTGCAGAGACAGGGGTATCCGCATCTAGGCGGCCGCCACCGCCAGCAGCAATTGCTCTGACGCGCTCGACGTATTCGGGTGCGTGGAGCGCGCGTACCCACGCCAGGGCGTCGCGATCGCTTGGCGGCGTCGGGGTTTGCCACTGCAGGCGTGCGCTCCAAGGAGCCGCTCGTAAGACCGCGATCGCAGACTGCAACCGCGCCGGACATTCGGGATGAAAACGCCCCGTAGCATGGTCGAGAAATGCAGGCGAGTAAATAATCGTTACCATTAGCTTCTCCTCCCGCAACTGCCACGAGAGAAACTCCCTTGTCGTTCGCTGTCGAAACGCTGTCAAGCTATTGCAAAGTATCCCAGAGCCCCAATTTCAGGCATCTCGGACTGCATAGAGACTGAGCTATAATTGTTAAGAAAGACGTGCCAGTCTAACCCGTATATAACTGGCAATAGCCGCCCTTTTTCCTCAAGGTTTGATCCGAGAATTTTAGATGGATCGAACGTCTCACTTGCTTGCATCTTAGCGGAGTTCCCGAACGTTTATGACCTTCTCCAATTCTCCGGAGCGGATCGTCCCGACCGAACTGCGGACCGAGATGTCCCAGTCATATCTTGAATATGCGATGAGCGTGATTGTCGGGCGAGCACTGCCCGACGCGCGCGACGGGCTCAAACCCGTGCATCGGCGCATTTTGTACGCCATGTACGAGCTGGGATTAATGGCGGACCGACCGTTCCGTAAATGCGCTCGCGTCGTGGGGGAAGTTCTCGGCAAATACCATCCGCACGGAGAAACGTCCATATACGATGCATTGGTGCGAATGGCGCAGGATTTTTCCATGCGCGAGCTGCTGATTGACGGGCACGGAAACTTTGGTTCGGTCGACGACGATCCGCCCGCTGCAATGCGTTACACCGAGTGTCGCCTGCGTGCGATCTCCAGCGACTCGCTGCTGCAGGACATCGAGTCAGAAACGGTTGATTTCGCCGACAACTTCGACGGTTCGCAACAAGAGCCGACGGTTTTACCCTCCCGCCTGCCGCAGTTGCTTCTGAATGGATCGTCGGGAATTGCTGTTGGCATGGCAACAAATATTCCTCCTCATAATTTAGGGGAATTAGTTGACGGGACGATCGCGTTGGTTCGCAATGCCGACTTGAGCGATCGTGAGTTGATTCAAATCGTACCCGGACCGGATTTCCCAACGGGTGGTACTATCCTCGGGCGCGCGGGAATTGCCGATGCTTACAGCACCGGACGCGGGTCGATTACCATGCGCGGGGTCGCAACTATTGAAACTTTAGAGCAGCGCGGCCGGCCCGATCGCGAAGCCATTGTTATCACGGAACTGCCCTACCAAACAAACAAAGCTGCCCTTATCGAAAAGATTGCCGATCTAGCTAACGAAAAGCGTATCGATGGCATTGCCGACCTTCGCGACGAGAGCGATCGCGATGGCATGCGCGTTGTCATCGAACTCAAGCGGGATGCATATCCGCGCGTGGTGTTAAACAACCTCTACAAACAAACGCCACTGCAAGCAAACTTCGGTGCGAATATGCTGGCGTTAGTAGATGGCGAGCCGCAAATATTAGGGCTGAAGGCTTTTCTACAGGTATTTATCAATTTCCGCGTCGAAACGATCGGGCGGCGCACGCAATATCTGTTACGGAAAGCCGAAGAACGCGATCATATTTTGCAAGGATTGCTAGTCGCACTCAACGACATTGAAGCCGTTATCCGCATCGTGCGGGCAGCTGCGGACACGCCATCGGCAAAAGCTGGTTTGATCGAGCGCTTTGAACTATCTGAAGCCCAGGTGGATGCCATTTTGCAAATGCAATTGCGGCGCTTGACGGCTCTCGAGGCAGACAAAATCCTTGCCGAGCACGAGGAACTGCTGGTCCGCATTACCGATTATCGCGACATTTTGGCGCGGCGCGAGCGTGTTGATGACATTATTGTCAGCGAACTCGAGCAGCTGAAGGAGCGGTTTGCAACCCCGCGCCGTACCGTCATAGAAGCCGCTGACGGCGAACTCGTCGATCTCGATTTGATCGCTAACGAGCAGGCAATCGTGTTGCTGACCGAGCAAGGTTATATCAAGCGCATGCCGGTCAGTACCTTTGACGCGCAGAATCGCGCGACGCGCGGTAAATCGGCCGCTCGCATCAAGGAAGATGACGGCATCGATTTATTTATCAGCTGCTGCGATCACGATCGCGTTTTATTCTTCAGCGATCGCGGTGTCGTATACAGCCTGTGTGCTTACCAAATTCCTGCGGGCTCCCGCACCGCCCGCGGGTCCGCGATCGTGCAGATGCTGCCGATTTCGCGAGAGGAGCGCATCACCTCGATCGTCCCGGTGACGGAGTTTTCCGAAGACGAATATCTAGTGATGCTGACGCGCAACGGCTATGTCAAAAAGACGCCGCTGTCGGCCTTTAGTAACATCCGCTCGAACGGCTTGATCGCGATTTCGTTAGGGGATGGCGACGAGTTGCGTTGGGTGCGCTTGGCCCGCAACTCCGATAGTCTGATCGTCGGTTCGCGGGCGGGCATGGCAATCCACTTTCGTACCGATCGGCGCCAGTTGCGCCCGCTCGGTCGGGCAACACGCGGCGTCCGTGCAATGAAACTGCGCGGCGGTGACGAATTAATCAGCATGGATATCTTGCCGGCACAAGTGACCGACCGCCTTGGCATGGCAGGTTTCGACTCCGAACTCGACGATGACGCCGAGGCCGTTGGCGAACTCGAGGCGATCGAGCCCGGCGATCTTGACGATAGTGACGATCTAGCAGCAGGCGAAACGGAAGCTAATGCCGGGCCTTGGTTATTGGCAATTACGACAGGCGGTTATGGTAAGCGCGTTCCAGTGACGCAATTCCGGCTGCAAAACCGAGCGGGCAAGGGCGTAACTGTGATGAAGTTCCGCGGTAAAGATTGCCTGGCTGCGCTGACCATTGTTAATTCGGGCGACGAGTTGATGTTAGTAACAAATCGCGGGATTATCATCCGTCAAGTTATCGATGCCATCAGCCAACAATCGCGACTGGCAACGGGCGTTCGCGTGCAGCGACTGGACGAGGATGACGCAATTGCTGCCGTTGCAGTCGTACCACCGCCTGCCGATGAAGAGGATGCGTTAGAGGTAGAGGCTGATGCGCTAGAGGCTGGTGAGGATGCGGTCGAGAACGCGGACGGAGACTCGGCAACGAATGGTCCGGAGGCAGCCATAACAGATGGTGCAGAGGATGCGCTACCCACTCCTGGTGAATCTATTACTGCCGAACTCGATCGCTCCTCTGAAGAAGAATAGAGGGCTTGCTGGGGTCGATCTAGTTGTCAAAGGATGCAGCTGTCAGCCCGAGCGCATTGTCGTTGCTGCTTCCGCTGGAACTAATTGCCCGCTAGTCTCACGCCAACGCAGGGGGCGCATTTGGATAGAACCACAAGACACGAGTATCAGCCGTGCGAAGGCCAATTGTGGGGGTCATGGGACCGGGAACTGGCGCGACGTCTGCCGACTGCGAGCTAGCGTTTGCGCTCGGCAGCGCGATCGCTCGCCAGGGATGGGTGTTACTGACTGGAGGTCTCGCGTGCGGCGTCATGGACGCGGCCAGTCGCGGCGCGCGGGCTGCCGGAGGCTTAACCGTGGGAATCCTCCCAACGTCTAGTACCGATGAAGCATCGAACGCTGTCGACATCGCGATCGCTACCGGTCTCGGTAGCGGACGCAATCAAATCAATGCGCTCAGCAGCGATGTACTCGTCGCCTGCGGTGAAGGGTTGGGCACGTTATCGGAGGTCGCGCTCGCCCTCAAGGCTGGGAAACCCGTGGTTTTGCTCGGCTGTGGAGCTGATTGGGAATGCTTATTCCACAAGCTTGCAACCGATGGGCTGGTCTCCTCAGCTGCAACACCGCGCGATGCTTGCTCGTTGGTAGCAGAGCTGCTGCAAGCACATCGGTTTGCATGAACCAGCGGAGGCGCGATCGCGTCTTGCTCGAATAGCGTTAGCGTTCAGTTCGGCAGCTGGAAGTTAATGAAAACCAGTCCCGAATCGGGAGCGGACTTGTCGGCAGGATTGCCTGCTCCGGCGTTACGATTTGCTCGCGACGATAAGAGAAGCGGCACGGTGCGGCACGCTTTAAGAAATCGCGGACGTCACTGCGCTCGCAGAACGCAGCGCCGTATCGGCAGCGCGGAACTCGATTTGGTATTGCACCGGCAGGTAGCCCTCTGGCGATCGCTGAAAAACCGCAATGTCAACCGTCACAACACTGTCGCTAATCGACGATCGACTAGGTCGTCGTTGCCCGCGTCGTCATCGTTGCGCGCGCGCTCGCCTGTCTGAAGCTGACTGAAGGACCGATAGATCGAGGCTTAATCTAACGACTCCAGGGGAACCGATGCTGGAATCTGGGGCAGAAGAATGGACTCGACAGGCGGCTCGAATCCCAACCACTGACGTGCTAGGCATGTGAATTGCTGGGAAGAGCCGCTGACGCAGAAACGCGTCGCTTGTGGCGCTCCCGAACGCTTCAAGCCCAGTGCCTCCAACTCTCGCTCGGCAGCGGCGACGAGATAGCGGGCCGGATCGATACCGGTTACGGTCGGCGGGAGCAAGTTGCGGACTACCGACGCGATTAGCGGATAGTGCGTGCAGCCGTAGACCAGCGTATCGATTTGCTGGCGGCGCAGTGGCGCTAAATAGCGCTCGGCAGCGGCAATGAGTTGCGGGTCGTGCAGGCGACCGCTTTCAATCAAAGGGACGAACTCCGGACAGGCTACCTCCCACACTTCCGCCAGTGGGTCGATTTCGGCGATCGCGCGGCGGTAAGCCCCGCTAGCGACCGTGGCGAGCGTCGCGATCGCACCGATACGCCGTCCGGTCGTCACGGCCGCGCGCGCGCCCGGCAAAATCAATCCCAATACCGGCAGGTCGGGAAATTCCGTCCGCACTAGGTCTTGCGCTAGTGCCGAGCTGGTATTGCAGGCCATCAGCACCATCTTGACGCCCTGCAGTTGCAGCCACGTCAGAATCTCGCGGACGTAAATGCAGATTTCATCCGGCGAACGCGTGCCGTATGGCAGCCGCGCCGTATCGCCAAAGTAGACTACCGATTCGCAGGGCAACTGTCGCGTCAGTTCGAGCCAAACGGTTAGCCCGCCGACGCCGCTGTCGAAAATCCCGATTGGAGCCGCAGAAAATTCCAAATCCAGTCGCGTTTGTTAAGCAGCGTAAATTTCCTGCCAATTTAGCGGTTTTGGCGGACGTAGCGCAAGACTCCCTCGGCAATTGCCTCGGCCATAGCGCGCCGGAAGTTCGAGTCGGCAAGGCGCGGAGCATCTTCGCGTCCGGTTACGAAACCGACCTCCACCAGTACGGCCGGCATGGACGAGTGTCGCAGCACGTGGAAATTAGCTTGCTTGACGCCGCGGTTGCGCATGTTGAAACGTTGCACCATGCTGGATTGAATCGCCTGAGCGAGACGACGGCCGGTGGAATAGTAGAAGGTTTCCAAGCCGTTGACGTCCGGACGGCTCATGCTAATGGCGTTAGCGTGGATGCTCACGAACAGGTTGGCACGCGCTCTGTTCGCCAGCTGCGATCGCCCACCCAGGCTGATGAAGCGATCGTCTTGACGCGTCATGCGGATGCTAATCCCTTCGCTTTCGAGAATTCGACGAACGTGATGGGAGATTTCGATCACGATGTCTTTTTCGCGCAGGCCGCCGATCCCGATCGCGCCGGGGTCTCTGCCGCCGTGACCGGGATCGATCACAACCAACATGCTGCCGCGAGGAATCGGTGCACCTGGTGAGACGCCGCGGGGATAAGAACCCCCTGTTTGCCATGCAGCAGGGATGTTGATGTATCGCGCGGTGGCTTGCGGCTGTTGCGATCGCGGCGGCAGGGCAATGTCCCGCAGGCTGTTGATATTTAAGGCGATCAGGTTATTGGCGGGGGCTTGAGCCAACTGCAGGTTGACGCCTGGCCGCGCTTCGACTTGCACGATCGCGTTCTCGCCCTCTTGCTGGACCCGGACGCGTGCGATCGGTCCGGTGCTGCTGAGTTGCGGTCCTTGCAACTGTCGCGACAGCTGTGCTTGCGGGATGGTCAGCCGCAGGACGCCCGTGCGCGGATCCCAACTTTCGGTAGCGTCGATCGCGCGATCGGCTCGGACGCGGATTTGCCGATTGCTGTCCAGCTCGACGGACTGAATCGTCGCCAGTTGCGGTGCAGCAGCTTCGCGCACGTTGGCGGGTACCGGTGGCGTTGCAATACCTTGCACAGCAGCCATACCGCCCTTGGGCAATAGCACCAAACTACCCGAACTACTGGGAATCGCATTCCAATCCGGGGTATCGGGATCGACATGCAAGGTGATGCGACCGCCGCGATCGGTGGCGTCGAACTCGGCGTAGCTAATACCATAGCGCTCGACCGGCAGCCGCTGTGCCCGCAACTCCGGCGGCAAGGTGGCAGAGCGAAAGTCAATAGTAATCTGGCGATCGTCTCTGCTGCGGTCGACATCGATGTCCTCCACAGCACCGCCCACCAAGTTCAAGACCAGGCCGTTGCGCGTGACCGCGAAGGCGTTTGTGGGGTTGGGGGCATTCTCCGGCACCGTTGTCGCCTGAGAGCGCTCGGCCGGCACGGGAACCGGAGGGCGATTGCGCGGAATCAGCGGCGGCAGCGGCGTGCGGTCGGATGGTGACGGGGCAGTCGGGGTGGCAGCAATAGGCGATGGGGCAACCGGGCGATTGCGCGGAATCGTTGGTGGCAGCGGCGTGCGGTCGGGCGGGGGAGCCGGGGCGGCAGCAACCGATGACTGGGTGACGGGTCGATCGCTCGGGATCAACGGCGGTAGGGGCGTGCGGTCGACGACGGGCGTTAATGAAGCCGATCTTGTTTGACCGCCCACAGCTAGCGGAATCGGAATATCGGAAGGCGCAGCCGTAAGGGTCTCGCGCTGCGGTTGCGGCAGACGCACCAACCACTGCGTGGAATTGGTCGGTTGAATGGAAATCTGCTGGGGGTCGAGGGTATAGCCCGGAGCGAGTTCGACGACCAAGCGGGCGGTTTGAACGTCGAACTGGCCGGCGCGTACCTCGCGGACTGCCCCGCCCACGGGCTGCGACACTAACGGACCACCACTCAAGCGCGTTCCTGGCAAATCGACGACGACGCGCGTGGGGCCCTCCACGAGCTGCGCGCGCGGCCGCAGGCCCGCATCGGTGCGGAACACGAGCAAATTTTGCTCCGCCTCAAATCGCCAAAACACGAGCTGCCCCGCGCGCGCGGGTGCCGCTAACGTTACGACTGACGCCGCACCCAGCGACCCCAACAGCAATGGGTGAACTTTCACAGTGTCTTGCTCCTCGTGCAGGACGGGCGTGCGGCTGCCGACGCGATCGCCCCAGGCAGTCAACCCCAATTGAACCGACCGTTGATGCGATCGCGCGGCCTGGTCCAAGCGGACGGCGATCGCGGCGGCGAAGTTTCCCGGCTGAGATTAGCACGAAGCTCACGGGGGGCGCGGGCGAATTCGCAAATCTTGTCGGTTTTAAAGCACGAATTGCCAATGCAATTCGTGAGTTCGGCGCCCGTCCCTCGCCTTAGCGCTGCTCGCCAGCAGCCTCCACGGCCTCGACCGTTTTCTCCTCGACGATAGCTCCGGACACGGCGTCTAAGGCTGGGCTCGGAGTCGGTTGCGGCTCGTCCTGGAAAACCACCCGCAGCAGCGGGGGTGCGAGGAACGTCGTCAGGATCACCATGACGATAATGGCAGCTTCGGTGGACTCGGTCAGCGCGCCGCTCGCCGACCCGACCCCGGCAAACACCAAACCGACCTCGCCGCGGGGGATCATGCCGACGCCGATCGCTAACTTGTTGATGTCCGGTTTCCCGAAGATCGTGAAACCTGTCACTACTTTGCCCGCGATCGCCACAACAATCAAGAAAGCAGCGATAATTAGCCCCTCGCGATTGCTCGGTTCGAAGGGATTGAGCACGCCGAGATCGGTTTTGGCCCCCACGCACACGAAAAATACAGGCGTGAGCAAGTCGGCGATCGGCTCAATTTTTTCCTGTAAGTCGTGACGCTTCTCGGTTTCTGCCAGTACCAAACCGGCGGCAAAGGCGCCAAGGATAGCTTCGAGTTGGATGATATTGGCGATGTAAGCCAGCGCAAAGGCAAAAATCAGCGACATCAGCAGCAACTGCCCGCGCGTATTCATCTCGTTGACGAGCTTGACGAACAGCGGACTGAGGAAGCGTCCGATCACGATCGCGCCGATCAAGAATGCTCCCGCACTGACCGCAAGGACGAGCACGTTGGCGATCTCCACCTCACCGGTTTTGACCAAACTAGCGACTACCGCCAGCACGACGATGCCGAGGACGTCGTCGAGGACGGCTGCCCCGATAATGATTTTGCCTTCCTGGGAGTTGAGCTGTCCGAGTTCCGACAGCACTTTTGCCGTGATGCCGATGCTCGTTGCCGTTAGTGCTGCGCCAGCAAAGATTGCCGGTACGGTCGGTACGCCGAAGACATAGACCAACCCTGCCGTTCCGGCGACAAACGGCGCAACCACCCCGACAACCGCCACCACCGCAGCTAGGGGGCCGACGCGGATGAGTTCTTTCAAATCGGATTCCAAACCGATTTCGAACAGCAGGATGATGACGCCCAGTTCGGACAGCAGGGATATGACCTCGCTCTCGCTGGTGAATACTGCTTGGGTTGTCTCTGGCGCGATGCCTGCCGTACTTTCGAGGAATTGCATCAGCAGCGAATCGGTGGCTTGCATGCCGCCTTCAGGGAAAACCAGCAGCTGCAGCGCCGACACCCCAACCAACACGCCCCCGACCAGTTCGCCGAGTACGGGTGGGAGGTTGATGCGCGAGCACAGTTCGCCACCGAGTTTGCTGGCAATAAAGATTGCCACCAAACTGAGGAGGACTCCCGCGACCACTAGGGATTCTTCGACGCCGCCTGTTTCTTTAGCGGCGACCTCGGCAGCAGCAACCAGCGGTAAACGCATACCTGGGGGCATCCAGGCAACGAGTTCCGCAGTGAAAGGGGCAAAGCTCATTCCGTCTCAACCTCACAAACGTCGGCGTCAACCCACCTCGGTAGGGCTCGAGGTAGATCTTTAAGATTTGTTTTAACTTCATCCCATCCTAAGTGAAGGGGGTGGCCCTACGAGCGATCGCGTGCGTCGAATTGGAGAACGAGCTGGGCGATCGTCCCAGATGGTCGATCGGGCTACATCCGGGCATCGAGCCAACTTACGCGTCTCTGGGGACACCTGCTGTGCGTTAGACAACAACTGCAGTTGCTCCGATCCACTGCCCGAGGAGGATAGATCTCGAGTGCCGGCGTGTTTGTGAACCCCGAGGGTCCTCACCGGACGCAATCTCAAATTGCGCTCGGCAGCAGCTAGATGCCTTCGGAAAGCTCGCTCTAGAGCAAGCTCAGTACATTGCAAGAGATGCTCGTTAGCACGATTTCAGAACGCTTCATCTCCGCCGGGACCCTCCCGAACGCTTTTGCGGACCGAGCACGCACGACCCTCGCATCAAATCTATGCAAAACCATTCGACCATTGATAAACATCTAACCATAGAGCGCTCCCCCCGACCATTTGGGTTCCAGGAGCATTCGTGATGGATTTGAAAAGAGAAACTGATAGATGCGTTCCGAGCTGGCGGGTGTTGCTCAACCGGATGACGAGTCGTCGGCTTGCGGACGAGCGAAGCGAGATTGCAGCGATCGCCACCAGCCCGACTTGCCGATGCTGCTAGCCAGCATTGCCATGCCAGTAGCGAGCATGAACAGGACGCCCAACCCATTGAGCAAAACGTAAACCGGTTCTAGGGTTTTCCCGAAGTACTCGCCTTCGTGGATGGTCATGAGGAAATGGACGCGATCGCGACCGAGCCCGAACCAATCTTTGCTAATTCGGTAGCTGACACCGGTCAGAACCGTGACGAACAGCGGCAACATTACAATTGGGGCGACCTTACGGTGCAGTTGTCGGAACGTCATGCGGCTCATAAGTCATGCCAGGAACGACAGTTAGGGCAGGTGATGGGCGTAATTTTAGTGCCGTTCAGAGTTCGCGATCGCACCGCAGAGGCTCTGCCGGCGAGCAAGCGCGAGCGCATGTACTTAAATCCAACCACGGCTGTAGTTGTCCGCGCTGAAACGTTCGGCTCATGACAACGTAGATCGAGGTTTGATCGCAACCAATCCCGACGCGCTCGACGGCATTCCAAGACTGCGCGTGTAGGGTATCGCTGACGAGCAGGCGATCGTCTTGCCAGTGAAGGATACGCTGAAATCGATAGGGCGCTTGCTTTTTTCCAACAATCAAAAGTTTCTGTAAAATCCGGCGAATGAGGTTGGGGAAGAAGCGACCGAACCCGAACATGGCGAGTCGTAGGATGATCAATTTCGCCGTCGTCATCTGCGTTTGTTTCGCCCAACCCAGGTGCCCGCGGATGCAAATTCGCTCCCCGTCAATCTCGACATCGTAGCGATCGACGAGATGTCCCACGGCGTTTTGGAGCTTGTTGCCCTGTCGCACGGCGAGCGAAAACTGGGTATCCGAGGCAATTAGCTTGCCATGACGGAATAGCTTAAAGGTGCCACCCTTGTTTAATGCCAAATACAGCTCGCTGTCGGCACGTCGATCGATCAGAATCTGCGCGTCCTGGAACCAAAGACGACCCCGCGATCGCGGGGCGGCTGGCGGTCGCTCGGCAACGAAATCGCGCCACGCCAATAGGTAGTTCCAAGCATGATGCCCGAGAATGCGATCGTCCCAATAACAGGGTCCGAGCCCGCGCTCTAACCCCAGCAAGAAGCCGCCATTCACGCGCAAAGCATCGGGATACCATTTTCCTACTAGCTCGAACCCGTGTGGAAAGAAGTTATAGGTATTGCGACTCGTATATTCGCCACCGTAAGAGCCGTCGGGATGTAAGAACTGACCGGCGAAATCAACCGCAGCGATCAACGATTCTTTGATGCGCTCGTCTGCGCGCTGCATGTAGATGCTTGCTAAACACGCGATCGTGAGCGTGTGATAACCGGGATCGCAACCTTCATATTCGGGGAACCATCCTTCCTCACTTTGCCAGTCAAGAATGCGTTCTAATCGCCTGGATTTGGCACGGTCCCATTGCGAAGTTGATAACAGTTTGCCCAAACGTTCTAGACACAGCACGATCAGAGCTTGGTGGTTGGTTAAACGCCCGCTTTCGTCGTGATGGGCGAGCCACTCTGCTCGGCGCGCGAAGAACTCGAGCATGGCAGGGTTGTCGAGGTCTAAGAGCGCGTAACTTTCGATGCACGCAAGTAAGGAAAACGCTGCGGCGCCGCCTGCTCGCTCGAACGGAAAATAGTCGTCACACGAACCATCCTGGTGAGCGCTGCGGGCGGCGTAAAGAATTCCTGCATCTACCCAATCGCGGCAGGCAGGCTGTTGGTAATAGGGATTGTCCGGGCAATTCGTTGCGTAGGCAAGTGCCAAGCACCAGACGAATTCCTGGGACATGCCGCTGGGGAAGTCGAGGATCTTGTAGTGCCAAAAAGCGCGATCGCAACAGCCGTAGGTCGGGCTGTGCGGGTTACGATCCATGAGCGTCAGGATCTTGGGAATCTGCGCGATCGCGATCCGGGCAAAGAGATCTTTCTGCATCGGGGCCTGTGATTATCCGTGCGGTGCCATCGGTTTGCCTTGTGGCGGGGGCTGGGGCGATCGTGTTTCTCGATCTTGGATCGCGTCTTGGCGTCGCATGCGCAATTGAATATCTTCCAACAAGCGACGATTGGCTGCTAATAAGTCGGCAATCAAGCCAAACATCCACAACTGCACGCCGATCAGGATCAAGATCGCTGCCAAGATCAAACTCGGGACGCGCGTGCGCTCGCTACCGAAGGCAAAGAAAATGAGCCAGCGGATGCCGAGCAGAGACCCCAACCCAAACGGAATACTCCCCGAAAGTAGGAAAAACCGCAGCGGTTGGTAGAGCATAAAAATCCGCAGAATGGTCGTCGCCGAGCGCAAGACATATCGCGGCGTGCTTTTTACCAAACGCGACGGTCGCAAATCTGGATTCACCCGCACCGGCACCGAGGCGATCGCCATGCCTTTTTGTCCGGCCTGGATGATCGTTTCTAGAGTGTAGGTGTAGCTGTTGAACACATTGAGCTGCATGGCCGCTTCGCGGCTGAAGGCCCGGAAGCCGCTCGGAGCGTCGGGCACAGACGTATTGCTGGCAAGGCGGACGACCCAACTGCCGAGGTTTTGTAAGAGTTTTTTGGCGCGCGAGAAGTGGTGAATGTGCAGAATCGGCCGCGTGCCGATGACGATCTCTGCACGTCCGTCTAAAATCGGCTGAATCAGTTTGGGAATATCAGCAGCGCAATATTGATTGTCGGCATCGGTGTTGACAATAATGTCCGCGCCCGCTTGCAGCGAAGAGCGGATTCCGGTCAGAAATGCCCTAGCCAGTCCTTGGTTGTGGGGGTGGCGGACGATGCGATCGACGCCGGCTGCTTGGGCGACTTCGAGGGTGCGATCGCGGCTGCCGTCATCGACGATCAACCACTCGACCGTGTCGACCCCCGGTACCTGGCGCGGCAAATCCGCCAAGGTCGTCCCGAGGGTTGCCTCCTCGTTGAAACACGGAATCTGAATGACGAGTTTGGTCAAGGACGCTTCTCCTAACCACGACAACAGATATCGGTTTCGAGCGATTCAGAGCGCCTACCTGCCGACACTATCGTTCATTAAAGCATCCGCGTGCGTGTTCCTCCGCGCCGACCTGCACCCGACTGCTCCTACCCAACGCAAGCACCCTCTTTCAGTCGCCACAATACTTCAGCGCTAACCGCGACGCTGGTTTCTGTGCCGAATTCATTGATTCCCTCATCGAGCTTTTGCTGTTGTTTACTCGCGCTCATCCCCGAGCACGAAACAGCTCAGAATGAAGGCAATTGGGTGTTCAAAGAGGCGTAATACTCTTGAACTTGGCTAATCCACCAGTAACCATCGGTCGGCGGGTCTCCCACCCCATCGGTACTGATGCCAACGCCCGCACCAAAGAGAACATTGTCTACACCGGCAACGGCAACATCTTCAAAGTTCGGAGCCCAGGTAATGACATTTCCTTCAACTGAGACGCCAGTGTCTTGCCACCTGTTTTGACTGAAGTAGTCCAAGCGTTCGGGGTCATCAACAATGAAAGTGTCGCCAAAAAAGAAGGTTCCAGCAGAATCTTCGTATTGGGTTGCTACGTTAAGTAGATCTGGAAAAACACCATCGGGGCTGTAGGGATTTTCCGCTTGGCTGCCGTTGATGCGGCCTACGGGAAGTTGCCACAGGGTTACAGGCTTATCCGTTTCGGCATGTAGAGTTTCAACGAGCAACAGGTAGTTTTTCCACAAGTCGTGGTTCCAGAACCAAATTGAATCCTGTGGATCGGCTGCAGCACCAGCACTAGCTGCTGCGCCATCTAATCCGTACTTATCGATACTGATGAAGTCTGCCCCGTAGCTCAGGACACCGGCTTGCTTATAATAATCTGCAATCGCTACAGCTTCGTCGATGATTGCTTGCTTGCCTTCTTCAAATCCAAGGGTTTCTGTCAGATGGACAATGCCTTTACCGGGGATGCCTACATTGGTAAACCCACCGGCTGGACTTGCCCACAGATTGAACTGCCATCCAAATTCAACGTTTGGGGCGTATTTGGAAATGGTGTAATTGATGGCTTGAACGAGACCCCGCACGGAATTATCAAACAATGGATCGACCGAGCTGTCTAAGATGCCTAACTCATAAATTGCAGACGTTTGTGCCGAGATATCCTGGGGCAAGGAACCAGAGTTCTGAGCTAGATAGCCTAAGAAATCCGGCTCTAGAATCGTGCTGACTGTTTCATCGCCCGCAACGGTCACAATCTCATCAAGGGCAAATTTTAGATCTTCAAAGTATCCTCGCATATAGTCGTTGCTTTGGATGTGCAACAGGTTCGTGGTATAGCTCTCGCCACCGTCAGGAATGTTGTACCACACAAAAGTCGGTGTCATTCCGAGTTTCATGCTCTCTTCGATGTAAGAACGGACTCGATTACCGTCACCCCAAGAGCGCCAGCCGATAGGAGTGCTAGGGTCGGGATTAAAGGGATTATTGAGGGGTCCGCCGTTGAGGTAGATATAGCGAGAATCGACGCGCTTGTTGGCAAGCCCTTCACCAAAATCCTGCCAGAAATTTAGATCGGCAGCAGAGTCTTCACTGACGGAACCAACGGTGACGTAGTCGGAAGCGTTGGGGAGCGTCCCATCTTCATTGCGGATACGGACGCCAACAAAACGCACCTCACCCGTGGCAACATTCTCAATCTGCAACGACGCCCGACCTGCATCAAGCCCGTCGAGCAGAATTTCACTGGTACCGTCACCGAGAGGATTCAGTGTAGCTTCGATGACAGCACCATTATTGGTGGAAAGGCGCAGATCGCTGGCGTCACCGTCAAAGTTGAGGGTCAGGCTGGAAACACCTCGATCTAGGGTGATTTGCAATGCGTCCCCTTGGGCATCTTCATAGCCGACTAATTCAAAGGAGTTTTCCGAAGGGGGTAACGTTCCTCCGCCATTATTGTCCGGCTGATAGAGTAGATTTTCGCCAATTATCAACCGATCCGCCGTGATGTCTGCAATGGTGACGGTCTGGTTGTTGCTGGGAATATCAATTAAAACGCTACCATTACCGGTATCTTGGATCGTAAATTCATTTGTACTGGGAAACCAAAATGGCCGGAGATCGATCGTGTCTTCAGTCGGGTCGAAATTCTCAATGGTGGTGTTGCTGCCCCAATTCCAAGTGAAGCTAAAGACGTCCGATTGACCGCTCTGTCCCGTCAGCACTGATGAGAGTACCGAGCCGACATTAGTGTCGTCATTGGTGATAGTTCCCGTTCCTTGGGCATCGGCAATTGCCGCGCCGGAGGCATTACTTAATCTCAACTGAAGCGTTTCGTCCGGTTCAACCTGTGTATCGCCGTCGATCGCAACTTGAACGGTTTTACTGGTTTCACCAACAGCAAAGGAGAGGGTACCGCTCTGGGCACTATAGTCTTCTCCGGCTAAGGCAGTTCCATTGACGGTCTCAAAATCAACGGTCACCACGTCCGTACTAGCCCGATCCAGGGTAACGAGAAAGTTGAGATAGGTTATGCCGCTATCACCTTCGGTTATTTCAGCATCGGCGACAAAAAGAGACGGAGCGTTGTTCTCCCCCAATGGGTTGCCATTGAGTGAGAAATCAGTGGGAGAAGTAATCCCGGTACTACCGGGGATTCCGATAAAGCCAAATGTAATGGTTTCACCGGGGGAAAGATCCGGATTATAATCGGCAAATTCGATCGTGTAGCGATCGCCATTACGGCTAACAATCCTAGCATCCCAGAGACTGGTAATTTCAAAATCAGCTGTAAACTCCAGGGTCCAATCTTCCAAGGCTAGAGCGGATGTATTTGTTAGAGCGATCGCACCTTCAAAACCATTGACCCAGTCCTGTGTCACAACAAAGTCAACTGTGTAATTCATAGTCATGCTCCGAGAGTTTCGTTGTGTATCGAGAGTAGTAGTGGAGGCTCACCGCCCCCTGCAAGCTCTACATACTAGCCCTGTGCGAAGTACAAATATGACACCAATGCGATCCAGCTTTCCAGAAAAGACGTACTCTTTCCGACCAGTCTACAGACTTTCTGCAACAAGGAATTTTTGAGGAATTTGAAATGATTGACTTGCCCAATTTTCTTCAATCGGGCGATGTTGATGACTAAAAATTAATTTTGTGGAGGCCTGCCAATAGTCCGTAGATCGCCCCGAAAAAGACTCTTATCCCAGTAAATGAACAAGTGACGTCTTTCATACTAACCAGCATCATATATGAAGTCAAACAAGAACAATTAAGAATAGTATCGTTTCTTCATTTTGTTTCGAGACTGCGATCGTGGACGACACTAGAAAAAATACTTTTATGGGTATTTCAGCTTTTTTGGAGAACGTAATGTTTTAAATGAGCATCTGCAGATCTACTTAAAGAATCGAGGCGCACTTGCTAAGCAGAAAAATTGTTGAGTGATGGCTGAAATATGAGGGCGTACTCACTGGCCCTTTGTAGAATAATCACAGAAGCTAACGAGAATGTGTAGATTTCTCGGTTCATACTAGCCTGCAGTTTCGGGATGCGTTTAGCTTTTGGCTAAGCTTATCAAGCATCATCAAAAATCTGACAGCCTGGTGCCGATCTGTCAACTATCAAAGTCTCGGGCGATCGCCGCCCTGTTTCTGCGGAATCACACTGACGTTGCAGTGTTAACGCAACCGATGGGATCGGGCAGTAGGCGAGGAAGCCGGGGATGCTTTCTGAAGCCGATCGCGCTGTGAACTTGCCCTGGTAAAATTCTGAGATCGATTTGGGGACGTGGAGGCAATTTAGGACTGCCGCACATCTCTAGTTCTCTGCGGGATGGTTCCAAATCGCCAAGCAAGGCAACATTATCGATCTCTTGGGTCCGCAGTACAGTGGGGGTGCTGAAGGGGCAGAACCCTCGCAAAGCAATGTTCATGGCACAAACAAGAGCATCGCGCTTCAGTTTTACTCGGGGCTCACGTGCACCACCTCGAAGAGGTAATTGTCGGGAGAAAAGACGGCGATCGAAGAGCTAAAGGCCTTTCAAATCGCCGTCTGTTCCTCCCTGGTTCTGCACATACTTGTCCAGACATGCGATGGTGAAACCTCCCAGCTTGCGATGAAAAACCCCAATTTCCAGAGAAATACTTAACCATAGAACTCGGATACATGTTCGAGGTCCTCATCTTGTTGGATTTTGCTACTCCTCAACGACTTGAGGTTAGCGACTATCTTTGGCAAATATCAATAATTACACGGCTGGGCACCAGCTATTGCTCGAAAACACAAAGTAGCAATCTAGCACTGACCAGATCTGCTCCTCTGTTAAGTTGACCTACTTATGCAACATATTCGGTTGTGGCACCTAGTTTGCAGCTACAAGGATCTTGCTATCGCCAGGCCCAGTCCGCAGATCTAGACCATCAGTTTGGTGACAGGCAGGGATGGAAACGAATCAACCGAGCAGGTTGCCTCCCTCCCCAAAAGGGATAGTTACCGCAGCCTTGTCGAGGCTCTTTAAGATTCTGTGGAGAATGGGCTCAACTTCCAGGGGTGCAGCGAAGAAACTATCATGGTTCAGTTCGCCATCTTGAAATTCCATCGGTCCATTGTCTGCGAACATTGCAGTGAGAGTTTGCTCTATTTAGGGAAGTGAATGCAGGCGTACCCGAGCAGTCCCGTTTAAAACTGCCCCAGCATGGCGAAACCATTGCCGTTATTGCCTGAGTTAGGCAGTCGACTGAAACTAGCGTCGATAAAGACCCCGGGCATTAAGTTGACCCCAACCTAGTGCTAACAAGGAAACTCTCGGTGATCAGGAGCGAACACATGAATATTACCTCGGCTCCGTTGCGGGCAATATAACCCCAGTTCTTTTCTGCGGATACACTATTGACCAGGAAGATAAAGAGCGACCCTGCAAAGAGCAACCACCTGCCACTTTGATGCCAGATCATTACCGCTAGTGGCAAAATAAGAAAATTGGTGGCAATAGTTGCCAGGGGTGGAGTCTTTGAAGTCCTAGCCAGCCGGGGGTGATCCAGTGTATCTTCTGGCGCGAGCTCCAGACGCAGAACCTCATGCCACATCCCGTAAACTAACGCTATGCAAGTGAACACCAGACAAAAGAGTATGAAGGGTGGCTTGTCCCCCAGTCCCACGCCGGTCACCTGCATGACAGAGAGGACGAACAGTGTTATGAACGGCAAAATAGCAGCGTGCAATACATAGCGCGGATAGCTGGCAAGCAGATACCAGTTGCGGCCAATGCAGGTCGGTCCCAGCACCAGCATGAGGTTGTCGTAGGCTATTCCAGCGAACATAATGCGCAGGAACCACAAGCGGAAGGAGGCCGGGCCGCATATGGAAAAGGACCAGGTGAACAAACCCAGCTGAAGTAAAAGGTATGCTGCAAATATTGTCGAAACCATTGTCAAAACCCTTGGTTGAGCATTCGAAATACATTTGGGCTTGGAGAAGAGCTCCGGGGAATCTTTCCACTAAAACTACAGCTCTCTGTTCTGCGTGCTGCTAGTTTCTGAAAATATACTCCTATTCCAACTCGTTGAATGCAAGGTGCGATTGGTTAAATATGGGTTAAATCTTGGTCGCGAGTAATGGCGTATACCGTCGAATAAGTGCAAATAAACCCGTTTGTGCGCCTCGCTCGAAAGGTTCGTTCCGAACGTTTGGACGGTGCGGGAGTTCTGGACATTGGATAAAACAACTTGGTATCGAGAGAGAATATCCGCTTAGCCTGGATTATTCATGAACTCTTATACGGAGACCCTAAACCTTTTGCCGTGCAAGGCTTGCAGACTTTT